>CAZHVE010000010.1:0-28191 GCA_964535705.1 uncultured Flavobacterium sp. | reverse complement strand
TTATTAACTGGAAATTTGATGATGGCAACGGCAATTCAATCACTGTGGCTCAAAAAGTAATTGTAAATGATAATCAAGATCCAATAATATCATCTCCAATGGAAGGTGGATTCAATAGTATTATCACTGTAAATAATGATCCTAATCAATGTTATTTTACTACCGCTCAATTATTAACTAATTTAGGTATAGTTCCAACTGCAATTGATAATTGTTCTGTTGATCTTTTACCGGTTACTGTTTCTCCAGCTACAATTCCTGTAAGTGCAGGTCCAATGCATACACCAAGTGAGGTTACTTGGACAGCTACTGATAAAGTTGGTAATAAGGTTACAGTGAAACAAAAAGTTATTGTACAAGATATAGAGTTGCCAGTAATGCGCACCAAAAATATCCTCAAATATTTTGACCAAAATGGTCAAATAACAATTCTTCCAGAAGACATTGATGATGGATCAACGGATAATAGTGGTACATTATGCTTTACTAAAGTTGTAGTTCCTAATATTTTATATTGTAGCAATAAAGGAGATAATTCAGTAGTGCTTACAGGTACTGATTTATGGGGTAACCGACACGATAAAGTAGCTATAGTAACTGCTATTGATAATATTAAGCCAACAATAACTGCTCCTTCGGATGTAACATTAAATACAAATACAGGATGTGCCTGGGTTGGTTCTCTAGCATTGCCTAGAACAGCAGATAATTGTTCTGTAGGTTATCCAGCAGGAGTTCGAAGTGATGCGTTGCCTTTGACCGCTCCTTTCCCTTTAGGAACGACCACCGTTACCTGGACAGTAACAGATGCTAGTGGAAACGATGCAAATCCCACGACTACTTCAGTAAACGTAAATGATGGAACTGGTCCAACAGTAGTTACTAAAGACATCGGGCTTGTACTTGATCATGGTTCTGTTTCAATTCTACCTTCAGATGTATTTGTTAGCGCGACTGATGCTTGTGGTGTTGATACATCTTCATATAGTTTAGATAAATCTACTTTTACCATTACTGATGTTCGGGATAGTCCTGTTACTATATATTTAACTGTAAAAGATATTTATGGTAATTCAACTTTGACGCCAGTAAAAGTAACTTTCCCAAATCAAATTATTGATTCGCAGGTAATTACACCTAATGGTGATGGTATTAATGATATTTGGTATGTTGAAAATATTACAAATCATCCAAATTCTATCATTCGTGTGTTCAATCGTTGGGGATCTTTAGTGTATTCTGCTAAAAATTATCAAAATGATTGGGACGGAAAACTAAATGGAAGTGATGCAGCTTTACCAGATGGTAGTTCTTACTATTACCAAATCGATTTGGAAGGAATAGGTAAAGTAGACTACGAAGGTTGGTTATATATTTCAAGTCAATAATCTAACTTAAATTAAATAGAAAAAATGGAAAAAATTGTATATATATTGACAGCTGCAGTACTACTTTTTAGTAATGTCCTTTTCTCCCAACAGGAAAGCAACTTCACTCTTTACAGGTATCACATGAATATGGTGAATCCAGCTTATGCAGGGGTTGACGGTCAAACGGTAATTACAGGTTCTGTTCGTAAACAATGGACTAGTATTATTGATGCTCCATCCACTCAAGCAGTTTCTTTTGGAACTTGTTTGGGTAAAAATCTAGGTTTTGGAATATCTGTTGTGAACGATAAAGTTTTTATTGAAAAACAAAATGTCGTTGGTATCGATTTCTCTTATAAAGTTAAATTTGATAACGTTGTTGATTTGTATTTAGGTATTAAAGCAGGTGGAGCCTTTTATGATGTTAATACTTCAGGACTTAGAGGTGACCCTAATGATCCTTCTTTAGTTTCTGAAAGTACTTTTAATCCTAACATTGGTGTGGGTGCTTTGTTGAAAAGCAAAAATTTCTTTATGTCGCTTTCTATTCCTACTTTGATTAATTCAGAAAACAGTAGAAACTTAATAGATACTGACAGAAAAATACCAGTACACAAACCACACGTTTATTGGAGTTCAGGGTGTGATATTAATTTGAATCCATCAGCCTCTTTGGTTTTGAAACCATCGTTTATGTTTCGCTATGTAAATGGTTCTCCAGTTTCTGTTGATTTTAATACAATGTTGAAAATTCAACAATATATTGAACTAGGTGGTATGTATCGAACTGGCAAATCCTATGCTGGAATTGTGAACTTTACGGTTAGTAAAAAATTAATGGCGGGTTATGCCTATGAGACGACAGCAGTTGAATTTCAAGGTGCGGGTATCTCACATGAATTTTTAATCAAGTTTACTCTATAATATAATTATTTCATAAATACGGAGGCTGTCTATTTTTAGACAGCCTCTTTTTTTTTATGGTGTAATCGTGTAAGCTATACTTTTTTTAAAGGTTGACAATCCTGGTTTTTTTTATCTAAAATAGAATTGCTGAAATCCCTATCTTTGCATCATATTTTATAACCCTTAAGTGATACGATTCCACGACAAACAATTTGTGCCCTTTATTTCTGCCTCAGAAATAGATTTTGCCATTACTAAAATGGCTGACATGGTGGCCGCTGATTTTGCTGGTGAAACACCTGTATTTGTTGGGGTACTGAATGGCTCCTTTATGGTGGTTTCTGATTTTATGAAAAAGTATAAAAAACCCTGTGAAGTGAGTTTTATTAAAATGGCTTCTTACCATAGAACTTCATCCACTAATCGTGTAAAACAATTAATCGGCTTAGACCAAGATTTGTCTGGAAGAACCGTTATTGTGTTAGAAGATATTGTCGATACTGGAAATACCTTGGTAGTGCTTAAAGAACTATTTAAACAACAAAAGGTAAAGCATTTCAAGATAGCGACGCTTTTTTTCAAACCAGAAGCCTACAAACAAGACGTCAAAATTGACTATGTTGGAATCAGAATACCAAACAAATTCATTGTTGGCTATGGATTAGACTATAATGGCTTGGGTAGAAATTTACCTGAAGTTTACCAACTCAAAGATTAAAAGTTAAGGGTTAAAAGTTAATGGTAGAAAGCACCTAACGTATTAACGCAAAACATAGAAAACATAACACATAACTATACAATATGATTAACATTGTTTTATTTGGAAAACCTGGAGCCGGTAAAGGTACCCAGGCAGAATTTTTAAAAGGAAAATATAATTTGACACATCTTTCAACAGGTGATATATTCAGATTTAATATAAAAAATGAAACGGATTTAGGTAAATTAGCCAAAACCTTTATGGATAAAGGTGATTTAGTTCCTGATGAAGTGACCATTCAAATGTTGCAAAGTGAGGTAGATAAAAATCAAGATTCTGCAGGGTTTTTATTTGACGGTTTTCCAAGAACATTGGCTCAAGCGGAAGCTTTAGACGCTTTTTTGGCTGCCAAAAACGATAAGATAACGGCGACTATTGCACTTGAGGCCGATGATGAAATCTTAATCCAACGTTTATTGGAAAGAGGTAAAACCAGTGGCAGAGTTGATGATCAGGATGAAGATAAAATCAGAAATCGTTACCAAGAGTACAACGAAAAAACAGCTCCGCTGATGGAGTATTATTCCAAACAAAATAAATTTTACCCAGTAAATGGGATTGGTTCGATTGCCGAAATTACGGAACGACTAAGTAACGTGATTGAAAAACTCTAGATTATAATTTTATCAGTTTAGTTTATGTAAAATCTAACCTTATAATCGCATCACTTTTTAAATAAAAATATGGAAATTTTAATAATATTTTTTCTAATACTACTCAATGGTGTCTTTTCTATGTCAGAAATTGCATTGATTTCGGCAAGGAAAAACAGATTGGAAACATCTGCCAAGAAGGGAAATAAAAATGCACAAGCCGCATTGGATTTGGCCAATTCCCCTAATAAATTCTTATCTACAGTTCAAATCGGTATAACGCTCATTGGAATTCTAACGGGTATTTATAGTGGTGATAAAATAACAACAGATGTTGCGAATTTTATTTTGGGATTTGAAATACTTAAACCTTTTGCAAATTCAATTGCGGTAAGTTTAGTGGTGGTAATTTTGACTTTCTTCTCCTTAGTTTTAGGAGAGCTATTGCCCAAGAGAATTGGTTTGAACCATCCGGAATCGATTGCAAAAGCAGTGGCATTTCCAATGAAAATGATTTCGATACTCACGGCACCATTTATTTGGTTGCTGACTCGATCAACAGACTTTTTATTGGATATTTTACAAATAAAACCCACCGCGGACGGTAAGGTAACCGAAGAGGAAATTAAAGCTATTATCAAAGAAGGGACAGAAGGTGGTGAGGTGCAAGAAATAGAGCAAGACATTGTGGAACGCGTTTTTCACATTGGGGACAGGAAAATAAACTCTTTGATGACTCATAGAAAATCAGTAGTGTTATTGCCGTTGCATTCTAATAAAGATCAAGTCAAGGAGTCTATGTTGAAAGAATTGCATTCTATTTACCCGGTTTATGCAGAAAATCATGATGATATAGTTGGGGTGGTTAACTTGAAAAGCATATTTGCGAATATTGACAAAGAACAATTTAATTTGCCTGATATTGTAACCGAAGCGCCCTTTATGATGGAGCAAACTACGGCTTATAAAGCCTTGGAGCAATTCAAAAAAACGGGCATTCACTATGCCTTTGTTTCTGATGAATACGGTGTTTTTCAAGGAATTATTACCTTGAATGACATCCTGGAAGCGCTAGTTGGCAATGCTTCTGATTTCTATAAAGATGATTTTCAATTAGTCGAAAGGGATGATGGAAGTTGGTTGGTAGATGGGCATTATTCGTTACATGATTTCCTAACCTATTTCGAATTAGATGAATTAATCAATGATTATGAAGTGACCACCGTGAGTGGATTAATAATGACTGAACTTTCCCATATTCCGAAGCAAGGGGAGAAGTTGATTTGGCATAAATTTGAACTAGAAGTCATTGATATGGATGGCGTGAAGATTGATAAAGTGATGGTGAAAGCCATAAAATAAAAAGGTTTTAGGTCTTGGGTTCTGGGTTTTAATTTTACCCAAGACTCAAGACCCAAAACCTAAAAACCCAAAATAAAATGACTGAAGGGAATTTTGTAGATTACGTAAAAATATATGTTTCTTCCGGAAAAGGAGGGAAGGGATCTACGCATTTACATAGGGAAAAATTTATTGAAAAGGGTGGTCCCGATGGTGGTGATGGTGGTCGTGGTGGTCACGTTTATTTGGTTGGAAACAAAGGGCTTTGGACTTTATTCCATTTGAAATTTGCGCGTCACATCAAAGCGGGTCATGGAGGAGATGGCGGAGGAGATAGAAGTACGGGTGCTGATGGAGATGATAAGTACATTGAAGTGCCACTAGGAACCGTAGTAAAAGACAAAGAAACAGGAGAAATCGTATTCGAAATTACCGAAGATGGCGAAAAACAAGTGCTTTCTCGTGGAGGAAAAGGAGGGCTTGGCAACTGGCACTTTAGAAGTTCGACAAACCAAACTCCGAGATATTCCCAACCCGGTTTACCTGGGGTAGAAATGGACGTTATTTTGGAATTAAAAGTGCTGGCTGATGTAGGTTTGGTAGGTTTTCCAAATGCAGGAAAATCAACATTATTGTCGGTTTTGACTTCTGCCAAACCAAAAATTGCGGACTATCCGTTTACCACTTTAAAACCAAATCTCGGAATCGTGGCCTACAGGGACTTTCAATCTTTTGTAATTGCAGATATTCCCGGAATTATTGAAGGCGCTGCCGATGGAAAAGGATTGGGGCATTATTTCTTGCGTCATATTGAAAGAAATTCTACCTTGTTGTTTTTAGTTCCTGTTGATACGCCAGACATCAAAGCAGAGTATGATATTTTAGTTAATG
Organism: uncultured Flavobacterium sp.; assembly: GCA_964535705.1. GTDB lineage: Bacteria > Bacteroidota > Bacteroidia > Flavobacteriales > Flavobacteriaceae > Flavobacterium. The sequence goes on along the minus strand of CAZHVE010000010.1, from coordinate 22,330 downwards.
AATTGACAAAATATAATCCTGAAATGCTGCACAAAGAACGTTTGTTGGTCATCTCAAAATGTGATATGCTAGATGATGAACTCAAAGCGGAATTGAAAGTTCAATTAGACAAAGAATTCAAAGACATTCCCTATATGTTTATTTCCTCCGTTGCCCAACAAGGTTTAACAGAGTTGAAAGATAAATTATGGAAAATGTTGAATGATTAAAATTTGGTTTTTTATATTTAAAGGGGTTCTAGAAATGGAGCTCTTTTTTTATTTAGTGTTGTAAGAGTCAAACAAAACCTGCAAAGTTTCATTAATATTGTTGGCTTTCATTTTTGGATATATTATAGTTGAATTCAACCAGTTTTCTATAATTACCTCAAATTCATCCCCAACCTCATAAACAACAGGAACACCCATTTTTTTTAATGCAGCGGCATTACATTCTTGCTCATAATGGTTTCGAATAGGAATACTGAGTATTTTTTTCCCAAGATATAAAGCTTCGGCGGGTGTTTCAAATCCGCCACCTGTAATAATCCCGTGACATGTGATTAAACTTTGATTGAACTGTTTTTGATTTACAGGATAATAAGTTATATTACCTATGTTATGTTTGAATTTAACATCATTCAAAAACCAATGAAACTCCATATCTGGAAGTTTGATAAACGCTTTTTCTAAGCAATCCTTTTGGAAAGAAGGGAGGTATACCGTGATGTGTTTTAAGTCTTTGGGTTCGGCTTGAACTATTTCATCTTTAATAATAGGTGGATGGATAAAGGAATCGTATTTTTCGAAATGCAAGCCAATATGTTTTGGTGAAGGGGCATAATGTTTGAGAATTAGTTCTCCCATTATACTTTTTTTTTCTGGTCTTGGAGTGGCATCCGAAATAAAACTGGCTTGATGACCAAACTGAACCGAATTTACTTTTTGTAATCTGCAGGCAAGTGAAGTGATAGAATCAAAGTCATTTATAATCACATCATATTTTTTCAGAGGCAATGATTTGGCGTCCTTATACATTTGAATTGGTTGGATATTCTTAGCTATATCCCAATAGTTTAGTCCGCCACATTTGCTATAGTGCAAACTACAACCGTCACTTGTATATTTTATTGGTAAATCTATATTCAAGCTAGTATTATTGCCGCTCAAAAAGTAATCAACAGAGCCAAATTTTTGTAGATAGGGATTAAGTTGTATGGCTCTGCTAATGTGTCCATTACCAGTAGCTTGTATGGCGTAAAATATTTTCATTTTAGGATAAAATTTTGTTTACAATATCATTTATGATTATATCTTCTTTGAATTCATGGTGTAAATAGTCTGATTTTTTATATTGGTATATTGACCATTTTTCTTTTTTATATTCTAATGCGGTGAGATTTTCAACCCAATCACCACTATTTAAATAAAGGACTTTTCCGTTTTCATTCTTCACTACCTTCATCTGTGGTTTGTGAATATGCCCGCAAACAACATAGCTGTATTTTTTTTCTATTGCGATTTCAGCGGCAGTATTTTCAAAATTGGAAACAAATGAAACGGCTTTTTTCACACTGTCTTTAATCGTTTTAGAAAAGCTCCGTTTTTCCTTTCCTAAAGCGACCATAATCCAATTGATTAAACTATTGATTAAAATTAACAAGTCGTACCCTTTTCCACCCAATTTAGCCAGTATTTTTGCATATCCTTTTATCGAAGAATCAAACACATCTCCATGAAAAATCCATGTTTTTTTTCCGTCCAAATCCAAAATTAGTTTGTCGACGAGTTCCAAATTGCCTAAAATAAAATCAGAGTATTTACGAAGTGCCTCATCGTGATTTCCTGTAATATAAATTACACGCGAACCTTGGTTAGACATTTTTATGATATAACGTAAAACTTCCATATGTGCCTTCGGAAAATAGCGTTTGCTAAAATTCCACATATCAATGATGTCACCGTTTAAAACTAAAGTTTCTGGTTGTATTGATTTTAAGTATTGAAGTAATTCTTTGGCTTGACAGCCATAAGTACCAAGATGAACATCGCTAATGACTACTAGAGGGATTTTACGTTTTCTTTTCATAAAAAGTTTTAGCAAAAATAGCAACTTAATGTTATGTCAATGTTTCTTGTGTATTAAGATTTTGTGCTGTTTTTTAAGATAATATTATGGTTCGATTCATTTAAAAATTCTTTATTTTTGAAGAATGAAAAAAATCCAGATTGTATTCGTATTATTTCCTTTGCTTATTTTTTCTCAAACCAATTTCGAAAAGGGAGAGCTGTTATTGGGTGAAGCAAAATTCAAACAAGCGCAGTTGTGTTTTGAGAATTTTTTGGTATCTAATCCTAATCATTTAAAAACTATAGAATATTTAGGAGATATAGCGGGTCACACTAAATCATGGGATAAAGCCATTGAGTATTATAAAAAATTAAAGCATTTAAAATCGACGGAAGCCAACTATTATTATAAATATGGCGGAGTACTTGGAATGAAAGCTACTCAAGTCAATAAATTCAAAGCATTAGGAATGATTTCCGAAATACGCTCTTCGTTTGAAAAAGCTATAGCTTTGAAACCAAAACACATAGAAGCCCGTTGGGCATTAATAGAACTCAACTTGCAATTGCCCGGTTTAGTTGGGGGTAGTGAAACAAAAGCGATTGAATATTCTAATGAATTGAAAGAATTTTCTTCTGTTGATGGGTATTTGTCAAGAGGGCATATTGAAGAATATTTTAAGAGGTATTCTGCAGCCGAACAGCAATATAAAAAAGCGATAACTATAGCAGGGAGTAAAGTTTGTTACCAAAAATTAGCCGATTTGTATAAAAATAAAATGAAGCAAGCCGAAAAATCCAATTTGATTTTGGAGGAATATAAAAGTAGAAAACAATAATTAATTTTGAGTAATCGCTTAATTTTAAAAAGATAAAATTTCCATAAATGAAAACACATTTCATCGCCATTGGCGGAAGCGCGATGCACAATTTGGCTTTAGCATTGCATAACAAAGGGTGTCAGGTTACAGGAAGTGACGATGCTATTTTCGAACCATCAAAAACGAGATTAGAAAAAAAAGGAATTTTACCCGAAGAATTAGGTTGGTTTCCCGAAAAAATAACAACTGATATTGAAGCCGTAATTCTAGGAATGCACGCCAAAGCAGATAATCCGGAGTTGTTGAAAGCTCAAGAATTAGGATTGAAAATTTACTCTTATCCAGAGTTTTTGTATGAACAGTCCAAAAATAAAACCCGAGTGGTTATTGGTGGTTCTCACGGAAAAACTACCATTACTTCGATGATTTTGCACGTGATGCATTTTCACAATATTGAAGTCGACTATATGGTGGGTGCCCAACTCGAAGGATTTGACACCATGGTTCATCTTACCGAAACCAATGATTTTATCGTTCTCGAAGGCGATGAATATTTATCTTCACCTATAGACCGAAGACCGAAATTTCATTTGTATCAGCCGAATATTGCTTTGATTTCCGGAATAGCATGGGATCATATCAATGTTTTTCCAACCTATGATTTCTACGTAGAACAGTTTGAAATTTTCATTGACAAAATAACTAATGGTGGAATTTTGGTGTATAACGAAGAAGATCCAGAAGTGAAACGCGTTGCCGAGGCTGCCTCGAATCCAATTCGAAAAATGGCTTATAGAACACCAAAATACGAAGTTAAAGATGGCGTTACGCTTCTCGAAACCCCAGAGGGTTTGATGCCAATTGAGGTTTTTGGAGCGCATAATTTGAATAATTTGGCTGGAGCCAAATGGATTTGCCAAAATATGGGTGTTGATGAAGCCGATTTTTATGAAGCCATTGCCAGTTTCAAGGGAGCATCTAAACGTTTAGAAAAAATAGCCGAAGGCAAAACAAAAGTCGCATACAAAGATTTTGCACATTCGCCAAGTAAAGTGGCCGCCACCTCAAAAGCAGTGAAAGAGCAATATCCAAGTCGGACTTTGATTGCTTGTTTAGAATTACATACCTACAGTAGTTTGAATGCCCAATTTCTCAAAGAATATGAGGGTGCATTAGAATATGCAGATGTTGCCGTAGTTTTCTATTCTCCAGATGCCGTAAAGATTAAGCAACTCGAAGTAGTGACCTATGAACAAATTGCCCAAGCCTTCAATCGAAAAGATTTGATTATTTATACGAATCCGACAGCTTTTAAAGAATATCTTTTTAATCTCAATTTCGATAATTCCGCCTTGTTATTAATGAGTTCCGGAAACTATGGCGGATTGAATTTTGATGAGGTGAAAGAGTTGATAGAATAGTTCAGTAATGCAACAAATTGCTCCGCAAAGTCCGTGACTTTTTGGGGGCGTTGCTCAGTCTTTGACTGACATACAATAATGTAGATTATTTATTTAATGGGGTCGGTTACAAACCGAATATCACTTCCTCAAAGTCGAAGACTTTGCGGAGTTGGAGAGTTTAGTAATTACCTGAAATCTGCAAACTGCAAACTGCAAACAAAACAATGGAACAAACTAATTTCCCCATAACGAATTGGTCTGAAGACGATAAACCTCGCGAAAAGCTGATGCTGAAAGGTAAAAGTGCTTTAAGCGATGCCGAATTGATTGCCATTTTGATTGGATCAGGAAGCCAAAATGAATCGGCGGTAGGATTGAGCAAAAGGATTTTGGCGAGTGTCGACAACAATTTGAATGCTTTAGGGAAATTGACACTCCAACAATTAATGAATTTCAAAGGAATTGGTGAAGCCAAAGCCATTTCTATTATTGCCGCCATGGAATTGGGAAGACGAAGAAGGTCGGAAGAGGCGGTCGAATTGAAGAAAATTACCTCTAGTAAAATGATTTTCGAATTGATGCAACCCATTATTGGCGAATTGCCACATGAGGAATTTTGGGTTTTGTATTTAAACAATTCGAATAAAGTACTTTCTAAATCGCAGTTGGGTAAAGGTGGTATAACAGGAACAGTAGTCGATGTGCGATTAGTTTTTAAAGTGGCTCTCGAAATGGGCGCAACAGGACTGATATTGTGTCATAACCATCCCTCCGGAACTTTGATACCTAGTGATGCCGATAAGCAAATTACAAAAAAGCTTAAAGCGGCGGGTCAAAATTTAGACATCAATGTTTTGGATCATGTCATTATTGCCGAAAACGGGTTTTATAGTTTTAATGACGATGGAATTTTTTTATGAAATGAAAACGAGACATACCAATATAACCGATGTCTTTTTTGATTTAGACCATACCCTTTGGGACTTCGAAAAGAACTCTGCTTTGGCATTTGAAACTGTTTTTAAAATGCAGGAGATAAACGTAAATATGACTGATTTTCTTTTGTTTTATGTGCCTATAAATCTAAAATATTGGGAAAAATATAGAAAAGATGAAATTACTCAGAAAGAGCTTCGATTGGGCAGGTTAAAAGAAACTTTTGATTTATTGGAATTTTCTATAGATGACGAATCAATCCTATTTTTATCAGAACAATACATTCACTATTTGCCAAATTACAATCATTTATTAGATGGAACGATTGAAATTTTAGAGTATTTGAATCTCAAATATAACTTGCATATTATCACCAATGGTTTCGCTGAAATTCAAGAAAATAAATTGAATAATTCGTATATTACCCATTATTTCAAAACCATTACCAACGCAGAATTGGCGGGCGTAAAAAAACCCAACGCTCGTATTTTTAAATATGCATTGAATTTGGCTAAAACCAAAAAGGAAAACAGTATCATGATAGGAGATTGTATTGAGGCAGATGTTCAAGGAGCTTTGGATGCGGGATTAGACGCAATTTTCTTCAATGATAATAATAGGGTAGTGGCAAATAATGTTAAACAAGTAAATAATTTATTAGAATTAAAAAAATACCTATAAACATGAAGAATATATTTCTATTTCTGGTAGTAACAAATTACTGTTTTTCACAATCAATAAACGATTACAAAGCGGTAATTATTCCATTAAAATATGACTTTCTAAAAAGTGAAAATCAATATAGACTTCAGACCTTGACTAAATTAAATTTGGTAAAAGCTGGTTTTCAAGCTTTTTATAGTAATGAGTCAATTCCTGCTGAATTTAATGATAGATGTAGCCTATTATATGTAGATGTAAAAAAAGAAAGTGCATTTTTGATGACTAAACTTTTTATTATGTTTAAAGATTGTTATAATACAATTATTTTTCAGTCGGAGATTGGGAAAAGCAGAGAAAAAGAGTTTCAAACGGCTTATTTTGAAGCGCTAAATAGTGCCTTTCAATCTGTTTATGATTTACAGTATAAATATAGTCCAAGTTCTAATGTGGATTTAGTATTGAAAAGGATAGCAAATCTCGAAACGATTCCAATTGCAATGGTTTCCGAAAAAGTTGCAACAAATAGTATTAATGACGCCAAAGTTATTGAAGGTAAAATTTCAAATTTACTTTATGCACAACCAACCTCTTATGGATATCAATTGATTGACAGCGAACCCAAAGTGATTATGAAAGTATACAAGACTTCTAATTCAGCGAGTTTTATGGCAACAAAAGGAAGTGTTCAAGGGGTTTTAGTTGCTAAGGACAATCAGTGGTTTTTTGAATATTATCAAAATGACCAGTTCATTTCTGAAATGATAAACGTCAAGTTTTAGTTCAGATTTCAGATTAAGAATGTTAAACATCCTCATAGAAAATAAAAAAAACGAAAATGCCTTGACTTTTCAGAGTGTTTTCGTTTTTTTTGCTACCTGCTACCTGCCATCTTCCATCTTCCATCTTTTTTCAATATCCGTACTTACTTTTCCAACGGTTTTTTAAAAATTCCCTAGTGTTGTTTTCTCTTGAATTGTCTCCAGGGTTGTATAATGTAGTTTTGGAAATAGCTTCCGGCAGAAATTCCTGTTCTGCAAAGTTATTGACATAATCATGTGAATACTTATACTCGTCGCCATAACCCAATTCCTTCATTAATTTTGTAGGAGCATTTCTTAAATGAAGGGGAACGGGCAGATCACCAGTTTGTTTAACTAATTGTTGTGCAGTTCCAATTGCTAAATACGAGGCATTGCTTTTGGGCGAAGTTGCCAAGTAAACAGCACATTGGCTCAAAATAATTCTGCTTTCGGGATAACCAATGTTGGCTACCGCCTGAAAAGTATTGTTCGCCATGATAAAAGCAGTTGGATTGGCATTCCCAATATCCTCACTAGACAAAATCAGCATTCGTCTGGCAATAAATTTCACGTCTTCACCACCTTCGATCATTCTAGCAAGCCAATAAACGGCACCGTTGGGATCACTACCCCGAATTGATTTTATAAATGCCGAAACAATGTCATAATGCTGTTCCCCACTTTTGTCATACAAAACCGTATTTTGTTGGACGAGTTCAAAAACCCGGTCGTTGGTGATTGAAATATCGTTCTCCTCCGAAGCGTTTACGACGAGTTCAAAAATATTTAATAGTTTGCGTCCATCCCCACCAGAAAGTCTTAATAGGGCTTCTGTTTCGGTTAAATTGATTTTTTTTGTTGCCAAAAAGGCATCTGTTTTAATAGCGCGTTGCAACAATGTTTCCAAATCAACTTTGGTAAAAGCATTCAAAACATACACTTGGCAACGGGATAATAAAGCGGGAATAACTTCGAAACTCGGGTTTTCGGTCGTGGCACCAATAAGGGTTATCCAGCCTTTTTCGACAGCTGCCAACAAGGAATCTTGTTGTGATTTGCTGAAACGGTGAATTTCGTCAATAAATAGAATGGGGTTTTTTGAGGTGAACAGTCCGCCACTTTGCTTGGCTTTTTCAATCACATCCCGAATGTCCTTGACGCCAGAATTGATGGCACTCAAAATATAAAACGGACGCTTTGATTCCTGGGCTATAATTTGTGCTAAAGTCGTTTTGCCTGTTCCAGGAGGTCCCCAAAAAATCAAGGATGGAATAATCCCTTTTGCGATTTGTTGCGTCAACGAGCCACTTGGACCTACCAAATGGGATTGACTGATGTAATCTTCTAATTTTTGCGGGCGTATGCGTTCTGCTAATGGTGTTTCCAAGTTAATTTTAGAATTTAGAGTTCTGATTTTAGATTTGAGAAATCACAAATTTATGATTTTGCAGTTAGAAATGGTATTATATTCTTGCTAACTTAATCAGTCTATTTTTCTATTCTCTTTTTCTAAATATGACAAAATAGCATTAACTTGCTTTTGGATACATTTTTGAATTGTATTTTCTGAACTAGAACCTAAAACCCAACACCTAAAACCCAAAATGAACGATAATCATTTCAAATATTCTAATTCCGTCATAGCAATTCCACTTTTTTTTGTGTTGTTGTTGTGGTTTGTTTATTGGTTGGAAATCAGATTTGATTTTGATTTTACTGAAAACGGAATTTTACCCCGGACATTTTTGGGTTTGCAAGGTGTTATTTTTAGTCCCTTCATACATGCCAATATGGAGCATTTGTATAACAATTCGATTCCGCTTTTGGTTTTGCTAGCCGCCTTGCGCTATTTTTACGCCAAACAATCCATGGCGGTTATTGGTTATGGAATTTTGCTTTCGGGATTGATTACTTGGGTAATTGGAAGGGATAGTTACCATATTGGCGCTAGCGGTTTGATCTATGTCCTGGTAAGTTTTATTTTTTTTAAAGGAATTCAAACCAAGTATTATCGGTTGGTAGCCTTGTCACTCGCCGTTGTAATTGTATATGGAGGAATGATTTGGTATATTTTTCCTAAGGTGGAGGATACTATTTCTTGGGAAGGACATTTGGCGGGATTGATTAACGGATTCGTACTTTCTATACTTTACAAAACACCCGAATACAAGAAGATCATCAAATACGACTGGGAGCATTCTGATTTTAATCCACAAGAAGATAAGTTTATGCAGCGGTTTGATGAAAACGGTAATTTTGTGAATCTCCCTGTGGTTGAGATTGAAGAAGAAAACCCAACTTATTTTAATTCAAATTCTCAAGTGAGTTATACAATTATCAATAAAAAAAATGAATCAAAACCGGAGCTTTGATTCATTTTATATATTTTTGAAATCTACAATCTAAAATCTGCAATCTAAAATCTGCAATCTAACTTCTCTGTCTCACTACTTCGTATAAAAACGCACCGCAAGCCACGGAAACGTTCAGCGAACCAATGGTTCCAAACATGGGTAATTTAGCTTTTTCATCCACAATTTTCAGTACGGAAGGGTTGATTCCTCTTTCTTCGGAACCCATAATAATGGCAACTGCTTCTTTTAAATCAATATCGTAAATATTTTGATCTGTTTTTTCTGTTGCAGCTACGGTTTTAATTCCTGAACCTTGCAAATAGAAAATAGCATCTTTGATGTGTTCCACTTTACAAATAGGTACATTAAACACGGCGCCAGCCGATGTTTTTACGGTATCTCCATTTACGGGAGCCGAACCTGATTTTTGAACAATAATTCCGTTTACACCCGTACATTCCGCAGTTCTGATGATTGCGCCAAAATTCCGCGCATCTGAAATTTGATCGAGAATCAAAAACAAAGGTACTTTTCCAGATTCAACAGTGGCATCTACCAAATGTTCTAAATTAATGAATCCAATTGGCGAAATAGAAGCTACTGCTCCTTGATGATTATTAGGTGTTAAGCGATTTAATTTTTCTATAGGAACATAAGAGAAATTTACGTTGGCACGTTTCATGACTTTCATTAAGTCTTTCATCAATTCGCCCGATATTTCTTTTTGTATAAAAACTTTATCTACTGCTGCGCCAGCTTGAATTGCCTCGATAATGGCTCGTATTCCAAAAATTAAATGTTCTTTTTCCATGGGGGCAAAGGTAAGGAAAAGAGAACGATTTTACTTTAATTATTTTTTTGACTATTGATAGTAAATGGTCAAAATAAGACAATATTGTATAAAAAAACCGCTCTATTTTGAGCGGTTTCTTACTATTCTTTGAGTGTCTATTTCAGTAATATAGTTGCATATAGTCCTAGAATCATAATAACTAATGTAACAAAAAAAGCGAAAAACCATTTTATCATGTCGGTTTTGGTATCTTTTATTTCAGTTCTTAATTGCATTTCCATTTTTTGCAAATCAGATTGCAACTCGCTTTTGTATTGCGTATTAAATCTTACAGTATTGCTTTCAATACTTTCATACAAAATCTCAGTAAAAATTTTGGCTCTATTGTCATCGAGTTTCAACTCTTTTCTGAAAAAATCGTAAAGTTTTATTTCTGTAGTACTCATTTTGTTTTGTCTTAGTGAAACAAATTATCTATCAAAGATATAAAACTTATGCATTAGTTAATACTTTTTTCGATTCTAAAAATTGAGGGCTATATCTCCTTTTTATGATAATCATTTTTTAACTGCTTGTGTAACTTTTAATTATTGCTCTTATTTCGATTTTCAGATTTTCTTTTTCTTAAAAAACTGGATAAATATGGAATCTAATTCCATATTTATCCAGTTTTTTGATTTTTAAAACTTATGCAACTATTATTTTAACCTGTATTTTTTTTGTTTTAAGATTTTATCGATTGCCGCCCCCAGCTTGTATGGCCTTAATAATAGCTAGCTAGTATATTTAATATTAGGTATTCTTTTTCCATTATGCAAAGGTAATGATAATGCTAGTAAAAAAAACCACCAGTTTTGAGCTGGTGGTTTATAAAAATTAATTCAATTGTTATGGCTGTAATTTTAAATTTGGCCAATTTGAACCGTCAGGTCTTGTTAGCGTAGTATCTCCATATTCGCCGTAGTCGTTTTCCCAGTGGAATGACATAGTAGAGCCGTTTATTATTAAGTTTGAAAAAGTAAAAACTTCATTGTATTGATCAACACCACTGTATGCAATAGAACCACATAAATCAACAAATTTTACTCCGGTTGCAAAGTTGTCTGGACCATACAATCCTACCCAACCGCCAAAAGAAGCATCAGAAAGAGCATATACTCCTGCATCAGCAGTAGCTGTAAAAGTTACAGTTCCAGTTAATGGTCCAGTTGCAGATTCTCCTGTTGGTGCTTTTACGTTAGTTGTTACGTAATCATAAGTTCCTGCAAGAGCAGAGAAACAATCTATAATTTCAAATGATAACACTTGAGAACTTAATTGAGCATTAGAGGTATTCACATTTCCAATTTTCAATTTGAAAGTCTCATTGTCTTCATCATCTGTATCATTTAAGATTTTGATTTCTCCAACTCCAACTGTTGCATAAGCTGGTATAACAATTTCGCTGGTAAATTCAAAATCGTGATCATCGGCATTTCCGTCTACTTGGGAAATTGTGATGTGAATATCAATAGATTGAGGTTTGTTCAAGGTAATGTTGTAGGTATAAATACCTTGATCACCTTCACGTACTGTTTGTGTGCTAGCCAATGGCGCATCTAAGTTGATGGTTGCCACAACGCCCTCTGCAACGATTAAGTTGCTGTAGCCTGTTGCATCACCTTTGTCGTCACAAGAAGTTAAAAGTAACGAGGCAAAAACTAGCGCTAAACTAAATTTTGTATTAAATATTTTTTTCATTTTAATTTTGGTTTAATTATTCAACAACTTTTTCAAGTACTTCATAAAACTCTCTCGATCCTGAAGCAGCAAGGTAACCATAAGACATGTAAATTCTATCTTTACCATCTACATCATCGCGAACTGCTTTATTTTGAATGCCAGCAAAACCACAAGCATTTGTCATGTTTGCTGGAGTTTCTGAACAATTAATTGCTGGCAATGCATTCAATAATTGCGCCTCACCATTATACAAGGTTGGCACCAATACGTTATCACCGGAATCAATTGTGAAATAAAATTCATTACCAGAAAAAGGCCCACACCATTCTAATTTTCTATATGTGGTTGCGTTTACTGATTCAATTGTTACTACAGTACCAAGGAATGAACCTGTTACATCAGGGCGAATTACCCCAATTCTCCAATATTCGCATTGTACAACATTATATTGCCCAGCAAAACGAGTACCAACTGCCACTTTTGTTGTTTTTAGGTTTTCTGCTGATGTTCCTGCAGAAGTTCTTGAAACATACTTTAATGTCCAATAGTCACCAATGTTCAAATTAGAGTCATCAGTCGAAAGCGCTACACCATCAATAAGTAAGCCAGCGATCAATTCATTATAAGTAGCTGTAAAATCTAAGTTTTCAACTTGTGCTGTGTTAGGAAACGTAATTGTTTTTAACAAGGTAGTATTTGAAGATACTCCAGCTACAGTAGTGAAAGTTTTGTAAATGTCAACACTTTGAACCTTTACATCACCTTGAAAAGCAGAAATGGATGCCTTATAATCAAAATCATTTCCGTTACCTACAACATAAGGGACAAGAATGTTTTTCACGTCTAATAAACCACCTTCATTTTTGTTACCAGTTAGAAGATCTTGGTTTTGATCGTCACACGACATAACACCAAATGATGCTATTGTCAGAAATAAATAAATATATTTTTTCATAGTTTTTGTATTAATTCATCCACCAAACTTTTGACAACATGGTGTCTCCATTTTCTAGAGTACCTACAGCTGCTTGGTAGTTTGCTTGATTAAAATTGTTTGAATCTGTTGAATAATAAAAACGTTTTGGAATTGCACTGATTTGGGCTTCAAACACGATTGATAATCCAGGTTGACCAGTTCTTCTCCATTCTGTCCATGCCTCAATGCCTTGACCGTAAAGTGCAAACCACATTTGCAAACCAATTTTTTCTTTCCCACCATCAACAGTTGAAAAGTCCAAAGAAGGTTGAGCTAAATAGTTTGCTAATGCAGGTCCTGAAAGACCATTTGCAGCCATGTTTGCAGTAATTCCATTTCTGTAATGTGCATCAGCTGTTGGGATTCCGCCAGCAATAAAACCTTTAAGTGCTGCCTCAGCCAAATAGAATTCAACTTGAGCATACGACAACATAACTCCGGGTAAAGTTGGAGAAAGGTAACTGGTTCCTGGTGATGAGAATCCATTGTAATTACCGGGGTTCTCAACTCCTGGTACATTACCAACATAGGCATTCGCATTATTAACTTGAGCATATACACCTAAACGTGGGTCGTTTAATAAATTTAATTTATCCACCAATACAGAACTTACTTTGTATTCAAGACGATTACCAAATACAATCGTTTCATACAATGGATTTGCATCTGGCTGTGCAGCAGTGTAAGCAAGTTGTGCACTATCGCTGTTTGATGACATTAAATAACCGGAGTTTACCAATGCAGCAACTTCTGCTGATACATCTCTTTTTCCAGAAATTCTCATCAACGCCTTCAATTTTAATGAGGCTGCAAATTTTCTCCACTTCGTTACATTACCTCCATAAACGAAGTCAGCACTAGATTTGAACTCACCGCTACCGGTTGCAAAAAGAGTTTCTGCTTGGTCTAATAGATCTAAGATACCTACATAAACAGCTTCTTGTGAATCGTGAACTGGTTTAGAGTTTCCAGGAACACAGGCTTCATTGAAAGGTACTGGTCCAAAGATATCCGTAAGTAATTGAAAGTTATTGGCTTCCAATACTAAGCTAATCGCCTGCAGGTTTGTGTTTCCTTCTGCTTCTGCAAAAGCACGCGCCGCTTTACATTCTGTAATTGAACTTGCGTACAAGTTGGTCCAAACTGCGTTCATTACCGCTCTTCTTGGCGTATATCTTTCCTCAGTGTTGTATTGTACTTTAGACCAATGTTGTGCCCAACATAAACCCATATCGCCACCTATTTGTGCGTTGTATAAGGTGTTTTGGGTAACAATCATAGCTGACGAAAGCAACAAATTAGGGTCGGTTGTTTGTGAGCTATTTGGAGAGATATTTACCTCTTCAAATCCATTATCGCAGCTCCAAAAGGCTGTAACTGCAATCAATAAATAAACTATCTTTTTCATGTCTGATTAGAATTTTAAATTAACATTAAATCCGTAAGATCTTGCGGATGGCAACTGTCCGAATTCTTGGCCTTGTTCTCCATTGGCACTGCTAAATCCAGTTTCTGGATCAATATGGGGAACGTTTTTGTAAAGAATTGCAAGATTTCTTCCCACTAATGAAACTCTAAAATCTTGAATAAAAGTTCCTGTTAACCATTTCTTTGGCAAAGAGTAACCCACAATAATTTGTCTAAGTTTCACGTAGCTTGCATCAAAAACACCGCTTTCCGTAAAGTTTGCGTAATCGTATGCATATTGGTTGAACGTTTTTGCGTCAACTACTGTGTTGTTTGGAACGTAACCGCCATTTCCGTCAGAAACAACTCCATTACCTATAACTCCAGTTTCTCTACCAATAAGTGATTCTTCTAAAGTACCGGCATATCTCCCCCACATGTATGACATTGAAAATATGTCGCCACCCATTTTAGCATCTAATAAGGTGCTTAAATCGAAGTTTTTGTATTTGAATGTGAAATTAGCACCACCAGTCCAATCCGGTGTAATATTACCCAAAACAACTTTTTCTTCATTGTTTATAACGGGTAATCCGTTTTCATAAATTACTTGGCCAGCATCATTTCGCAAGAAAGGATATCCAACAATTGATCCGTAGGCTTCTCCTTTTCTAGCTTGAAGCTCCATGTCCCATTGACCACCTAATACATAAGCATCAGTTAATCCTAAGTTCACTACTTTGTTGGTGTTTTTTGCAAAGTTTACATCTACGTCAAAAGAGAAATCATTTTTCTTTAAAAGAGTTGCGCCTAATTGTAATTCAATCCCTTTGTTGTTCATTTCACCTGCGTTTTCCCAAGATGAGGTAAACCCTGAAGCTGCATCAATTTGCAGTGGTAAAATCAAATTGTTACTGGTTTGGTCGTAAAAAGTAGCGCTAAACCGAACTCTGTTATTGAATGCATTTAAGTCAAGTCCAATCTCAATACCTGTTGTGCTCTCCGGTTTAAGGTTTGGATTCCATTGTGTATTTGGTACAGATGAAATAGTTCCAAAATTGTTATTTGTAAGGGTGAAAGTTTGATTTAAACTATATGGATCAAGTGGACCAACACCTCCAACTTTAGACCAGCCTCCTCTTAATTTAGCATAGCTTAATTTACTTGATTTAAAATCAAATATTTCTGAAAGCACTAAAGATCCAGAAACAGCTGGATAGAAGAAATAATTGTTTTTAACTGGTAATACAGATGCCCAATCATTTCTTCCTGAAAAGTCAAGAAACGCGTATCCTTTGTAGCCAATTTGTCCAAAAAACAATGCGCTGTTTATTCTTTGTTCTGTGTAGTCAGAATCAATGCTTGGTGTAGTACCCGCTTTTACATTAGAAAGTGTAAATAAACCAGGTAATTCTATACCTCCTGTTAATTCACCTACAATTCTTGTGCTTACACGTGACATGGAGTTAACACCCGCATTCAAGCTAACAGTCCAATCTTCCGTAAGATTTTTTTGGTAATTCAAGATTGCTTCAGAGTTAAGCTCAGTGTATCTTCTGCCAATTTCAGCATAATATCCGTCAATATTCTCGTTCGATCCAATTTCGTTACGAAGCGTTTCTCTTTGAGAATAATGATCAATCATTAATTTTCCATTAATAGATAAGTTCTCTGTGAATTTGTAATTAATAAATGTATTACCTGTAATTCTGTCTTGATCAAATGTATTTTTGTTGGTTTCAAGATGCCAGTACGGGTTGTTTTGGTAATTCGTATTCCAGTTGGCTGGAGTACCTGCAGCTGGAGTATTTGCTCCTGCTAATGGGAAATTTCTCCAGTCTTTTAGCGCTGGAAAATATACGTTACGAGCAGACCAAATAAATTGTTGTACAACATTTTGGCTAGAATAACCGACATTTGGTAAGTTGTCACTATTGTTGTTAAAATAGTTCATGCTGACACCAGCCGTTAATTTCTTTCCAAGAGTCATATTACCATTAAAACCAACATTGAATTTTTTGAATTCAGTAAAAGGAATCATGCCTTTTTCGTCACTGTTTCCGATAGATAATCTAAAGTTAGAATTTTCACCGCCATTAAGTATGGTGATGTTATTATTTCTAGCCAATCCAGTATTAAAGAAGTCTTTTACGTTGTTTGGTTGAGAAACCCATGGAGTAGGTTGACCGCCATTTTTAAATGAGTCCCACTGCACAAATGATAAACCTCTGTCCAATGCAGGTCCCCAGCTTTCATCTACACCATCATTATAACCGCCACCAGCACCATCAACAAATTCAAAATAGTCAGATGTAGCACCTTGACCATATGAGTTTTGATAGTTTGGAAGTACAAGCGGGTTAGAGAAAGTTGTATTTGAGTTGAATGTAACTTCAAATTTTTCTTTTGTCTTACCTGATTTCGTTGTGATTAAAATAACCCCTTTGCTGGCACGAATACCATATAAGGCAGCAGCAGTAGGTCCTTTTAAAACTGTAACTGATTCGATGTCGTCAGGATTAATACTCGCGGCTCCATTTGGCAAATCTCTACCGCCACTAGAACCTGAATTTCCATAACTTGTATTGTCAAACGGAACTCCGTCAATAACAAACAAAGCTTCGTTGTTTCCTGTAATAGTTGATGTCCCCCTTAACACAATACGTGAAGAAGATCCAACAGCTCCTGATGAGTTCGTTACTTGAACCCCAGCAATTCTACCAGACAAAGCATTTACCAAATTTTGCTCACGCGCTTCAATAAGAGAATTTCCCTTCACGGATTGAGCAGAATACGTTACCGCTTTTTCTGATTTTTTTACTCCAAGTGCTGTTACTACAACTCCTTCGAGTTCAACTGCAGTACTTGCCATTTTTACATTGACTTTAGAAGAACTTGCTATAACTTCTTGGGTTTTCATCCCAATAAAGCTAAAAATCAAGATCTGGTTTGGTGATGCTTTGATGGAATATTTTCCGTCAAAATCAGTTTGCGTCCCTGATTTTGTCCCTTTTACCAATACACTCACGCCCGGTAGAGGCATTCCTGCATTATCAGAAACAATACCCGAAACGGCTCTCTCTTGCGCAAAAGTGATTTGCGCCACAAGTACTATTAATAGTACTAAGAATCCATTAAACTTTAGTCTCATTGTTTGTATATTTTGAATTAGTGTTTCAAATTTCTTAATAATTTGTTAACTTTCCTAATAAAATGTGTTTTTTTTATACTTGGACACACATTTATTGGACAAATAGGTTAAGATTTGTTGTTTATTAACAGTTTCAGACTAAGTTATCAAAACTTAACACCATATTTTATATTAATAATGGTGTTGTAGAATTTTATCTCCTGATTGTTAAAACTTCCATTAGCGAAAGCTATTTGCAACACTCCGTTTTTAGTGGTTAGTCCAATTCCTAATCCCAATCCTGTTAGACTTCCCTTGTTTTTTGAGCTGTTATCTTGGTAGTAGCCATAATCCGTAATAGAATGAATGTATAAACTTGGAGAAACCACATATCTATATTCTGTTTGTATGGCCGTCAAGAAATTGGCTTGTAAACTATTTTCCGCAAATCCGCGTATGGAATTGCTTCCTCCAAAGCGAAATAATTCATTTATGATATAGGTGTCACTTTTTAAAAAATAAGTATGTTGATTTAGGTTAATACAGTTTTTTTGATTCAAATAAAAGTTATTCATAGCGTCTAGTTTTATGTAAAACTGTATGTTAGTTCCAATAGTTTCGGGTGAATCATTTGTGATTCTTTTTCCTAATCCCGTTGTGACGAAAAGACTTGATTTTTCTGGGAATGTTGAATTGTCGTAATCAGATTTAGAATACTTTACATTAGAGGTAAAAAAAGAGTTTTTGTAGTCGCTTACCGTTTTATTATTTGAGTTTTGGATATCACTGGATTCAGTTGCCTGATACCCCAAATATATTCGGGTATTATAATCTATATAATATCCTAATTCTATTGCTGTTTGTGTGTTTTGAAAGATGCTATCTTGTTTAAATATTTGAATTTGAGCTTTTAATCCTAGAGGACTTTTAAATAAATAAGGCAATTCTATTCCGGTATTGAATGTTTTTTGGTTATTGCCATCGCTTTTCCAATATAATGAAAACTGCTCACCGACTTTCAAAGTGTTTTCTAGTGTCACGTCTAAATAGCCATTAAGCCTAATTTTGTTGGTTTCATTATTGGCAAAACCAATATAGCCGTCGAAAGTATTGGATTTTCTTTTCTCTAAATACACATATACTTTGGTGGTGTCTTTTGTGAATAAAATCTCGGGGTATTTTACCTGACTGACAAACTTGAATTTTTCAAAATCATCGTGAATTTGGCGCACAATATCCTGATTAAAAGTACTGTTATGGTATTTTCGGTGGAGTTGCGCCAAATGACCCTCGGGAAAACTGTTTTTTTTATCTCCTTCTGCATGTTGTACTACAATCGAATTTAATTGCCTTTGTCGACCTGTTTCAAATTGCAAATCGGCGTAAAGGATTTTATTTTTATTTTGTATTGTACTCAATTTCAATTTTGCTAATGCAAAGCCTTTTCGTTCTAATTTTTGTAAAGTATTACTCAAAAAAGATTCTATTTCGCCGTAAGGCATAATTAGAGTATCCTTTTTTTTATCTAGCCCAATCAAGTATTTGATAATGTTATTATCCATTTCAGTTTCGACTCCCTCTCCTTTGGAGAAGATTGGGGGGAGGTTTTTTCTACCTATATATATATGTATGGCATTTATTCTTTCGCCCAAACGGAATTTCGCAACGTAGCTAGAGTCATTTTCTTTAGCGTTTTCCAACATTCGATTCTCGAGATAGCCCATTTTTGACAGTTTTTCGATTGCTATGGTCAGCTCGTCAACTATGGATTTTAAATTTTTGTGATTTGTATTGGGATTTAGGGAATCCAGTGTTTTAGTTTCAGATTCGGAACTTCCAATTAGTTTCAATTGAAAATTTTGGGCAGAAGAATGCAGCCCATAGGTCAAAAACAATATAGAAAACGCAAAAGATTTCAAAGGAATTTAAGTTTTAATAAAAGTAATACAAATTCTGATGTTTATTGCGGAACAACACGGTTGAATTAATGTAACGAATTAGCCTTAAAAGTATTGTTTTATTTTTAAAAATCATTACTGCAATGGACATTCGGTATCTCTTTAGAAAACAAATAATTACTTTTGTGAAAATTAATTAATTATGATTTGTTTAGTAAAAAATATTTTATACATTTGCAACCCCGTAAAAAGCGGGAATTTTAATATATAAGAAATTTTTAGTATTAATTATGCCAACAATTCAACAATTAGTAAGAACAGGAAGAACTCAGATAACTAAGAAGAGTAAATCGGTTGCTTTAGATTCTTGTCCTCAAAGAAGAGGGGTTTGTACGCGTGTTTACACTACTACACCAAAAAAACCAAACTCAGCCATGCGTAAAGTAGCGCGTGTACGTTTGACCAATGGTAATGAAGTAAATGCCTATATCCCTGGTGAAGGACACAATCTACAAGAGCACTCGATAGTATTAGTTAGGGGTGGAAGGGTAAAAGATTTGCCAGGAGTTAGATACCACATCGTTCGTGGTGCACTTGATACATCAGGTGTAGCAGGAAGAACGCAAAGAAGATCTAAATACGGAGCAAAACGCCCAAAAGAAGCAAAAAAGTAAATTGAAACGTTAGATGTTATATGTTATTTGTTAGGTGTTCGCACTAATAACTAATAACTAATAGCGGATAACTTTCTAAAACAAAAAGAAATGAGAAAAAGAGCGGCAAAGAAAAGACCACTTTTACCAGATCCAAGGTTTAACGACCAATTGGTAACACGTTTTGTAAACAACTTAATGTGGGACGGTAAGAAATCAACAGCTTTTAAAGTGTTTTATGATGCAATTGACATCATCGAAACCAAAAAGCAAGATGCAGAAAAACCATCATTAGAAATCTGGAAAGATGCTTTAACTAACGTTATGCCTCACGTAGAAGTACGTAGTCGTAGAGTAGGTGGAGCTACATTTCAAATTCCAATGCAAATTAGACCAGACAGAAAAATTTCTATGGCAATGAAGTGGTTGATACTTTATTCCAGAAGAAGAAATGAGAAATCTATGGCTCAAAGACTAGCGTCAGAATGTTTAGCTGCGGCTAAAGAAGAAGGTGCTGCTGTTAAAAAGAGAATGGATACTCACAAAATGGCTGAAGCAAATAAAGCATTCTCACATTTTAGATTTTAATAAAGAAGAAATGGCTAGAGATTTAAAATATACAAGAAATATAGGAATTGCTGCTCACATTGATGCTGGTAAAACAACAACAACTGAGCGTATATTATTCTACACTGGAAAATCACACAAAATTGGTGAAGTACATGATGGTGCTGCAACAATGGACTGGATGGCACAAGAGCAAGAAAGAGGTATTACAATTACATCTGCTGCTACAACTTGTGAATGGAATTTCCCAACTACACAAGGTAAAGTTTTACCTGAGACATTACCGTATCATTTTAATATTATTGATACCCCAGGACACGTTGATTTTACTGTTGAGGTAAATCGTTCATTGCGTGTACTTGATGGGTTGGTTTTCTTATTTAGTGCTGTTGATGGTGTGGAACCACAATCAGAAACGAACTGGAGATTGGCAGATCAATATCACGTACCACGTATTGGATTCGTAAACAAAATGGACCGTCAAGGTTCTAACTTTTTGATGGTTTGTCAACAAGTTAGAGATATGTTGAAATCAAATGCTGTTGCAATCACTTTGCCAATTGGTGAAGAAAATGATTTCAAAGGTGTTGTAGATTTAGTAAGAAACCAAGCTATTGTTTGGGATGATGCTGGTATGGGGGCAACTTATGAAGTGGTGCCTATTCCAGAAGATATGCTTGCAGAAGTAAAAGAATACAGATCTATTCTAATTGAAGCCGTGGCTGACTATGATGAAAATCTGTTAGAAAAATTCATGGAAGACGAAGAGTCTATCACTGAAGAAGAAATCAATATCGCTTTAAGAGCTGCTGTAATGGATATGGCTATCATTCCTATGATTGCAGGATCTTCTTTCAAAAATAAAGGAGTTCAATTTATGTTAGATGCAGTATGTAAATACTTGCCATCTCCAATGGATAAATCAGGTATCGAAGGAATTCATCCTGATGATGCTGATTTATTAGAAGAAGATCAAACTAAAATCTTGCGTAAGCCAGATGTTAAAGAGCCATTCGCTGCTTTAGCGTTTAAAATTGCTACTGACCCATTCGTAGGTCGTTTAGCTTTCTTCCGTGCTTATTCAGGACGTTTAGATGCAGGTTCTTACGTTTTGAACACTCGTTCAGGAAACAAAGAAAGAATATCTCGTATCTACCAAATGCACGCTAACAAACAAAACCCAATCGATTATATCGAAGCAGGTGATATTGGAGCTGCTGTAGGATTTAAAGACATTAAAACTGGAGATACATTGTGTGATGAAAAACACCCAATTATTTTGGAGTCAATGAAATTCCCTGCGCCAGTAATTGGTATTGCAATTGAGCCTAAAACAAAAGCTGACGTAGATAAAATGGGTATGGCTTTGGCTAAATTAGCTGAAGAAGATCCAACGTTTACAGTTAGAACTGATGAGGCTTCAGGGCAAACTATTATCTCAGGAATGGGAGAATTACATTTGGATATCCTTGTTGATAGAATGCGTCGTGAATTCAAAGTTGAAGTGAACCAAGGGGAGCCTCAAGTGGAATACAAAGAAGCATTTACTAAAAAAGCACAACACAGAGAAACTTACAAAAAACAATCAGGTGGTCGTGGTAAATTCGGTGATATCGTATTTATTTTAGAGCCAGCAGATGAAGTTGATGGTAAGCAAGTAGCTGGATTACAATTTGTAAATGCAGTAAAAGGTGGTAACGTTCCTAAAGAATATATCCCATCTGTAGAAAAAGGTTTCCGTGAAGCTATGAAGCAAGGTCCTTTAGCAGGATACCAAGTAGATAGTTTGAAAGTTACTTTATTGGATGGATCTTTTCACCCTGTCGATTCTGACGCACTTTCATTCGAACTTGCCGCAAGAATGGGTTACAGAGAAGTAGCAAAAGCTGCTGGTGCAATTGTTCTAGAGCCAATCATGAAAATGGAAGTGATTACACCTGAAGAAAACATGGGAGATATCGTAGGTGATATTAACCGTCGTAGAGGTCAAGTGAATGATATGGGTGACAGAGCCGGTGCAAAAACCATCAAAGCAGATGTGCCATTATCAGAGATGTTTGGTTATGTAACAACATTAAGAACGCTTTCATCTGGTAGAGCAACATCTACAATGGAATTTTCACACTACGCAGAAACACCTTCCAATATTTCGGAAGCAG
>CAZHVE010000009.1:0-46930 GCA_964535705.1 uncultured Flavobacterium sp. | reverse complement strand
TATTGGGCAATTTCAGCAAATAATGAAATTCCGTCATAATCTTCTATTCCAAGACTTATTTTTTTGTAGTCGCCCATTAGATTCCCTCTTCCTAAAATAATTGATTTTCCATATCCAGTTTGAAGATAAAGTAGTGCTTCGGGACCTAATCTTGTGCCTAATCTAAAGTTGGCAAATACGGGTGCTACAACCAGTTTTTCAGTAGCCAACCAATCTAATCCGGTGTTTATGCCCATTGCAATATGTTTGTTATAATGAAATCCGCCCCCATATTCAGCACTCACACCGTCAGGTAAAAACCAATATTCTGAAGAGTCTTGCCCTCGGTCTGGATTTCCTCTTAAAGGAATCGAAAGACTGAATTGTGTGTAGGAACTTTTTTTATTCTGTCCAAAAACAGCAATTGTGAAGAGCAAAGTTGCCGCCATAATGGTTGTCATTTTCATATGCAGCTATTTTTAAGGAGATCATCTCCGGCATTCGTAATCTACTATTTTCATGCGGTATTAAAAAACAGAGGAATTGATTTTTAAATAAATATTAGTAATAGACTTATAAGCTACTTTCAAACAGGCTAACATCTACCGCATTCAAAACATCATATTCGCCAATTTTTGTTCTGCGTAACACCGTTAAATGCGCACCAGAATCCATGGCTTTGCCAAAATCATAAGCCAAGGAACGAATATAAGTCCCTTTGCTGCAAACAACTCTAAAATCAACTTCAGGAAGTGCAATTCGGGTAATTTCGAACTCATGGATTGTTGTTTTTCGGCTGGCTATTTCTACGGTTTCTCCTGCACGAGCGTGTTCATACAAGCGTACGCCGTCTTTTTTTATGGCCGAAAAAATCGGGGGTTTTTGATCAATTTCTCCCAAAAATTGCTTCACAGTCTCGTGAATCAAAGCTTCGTCAATAGGTGAAGTGTCGAAAGTTTCGTCTATTTCGGTTTCTAAATCGTAGGAAGGTGTGGTCGCTCCAATATAAAAAGTGCCAGTATATTCTTTGGCTTGTCCTTGTAATTCGGTAATTCTTTTGGTAAACTTTCCGGTGCAAACCAGCAATAATCCTGAGGCTAATGGATCTAAAGTTCCTGCATGCCCAATCTTGAATTTTTTGGGAAGCCCCACTTTATTAATCAACACATACTTCAATTTATTTACTGCCTGAAAGGAAGTCCAATGCAAAGGTTTGTCAATGAGTAAAATTTGGCCGTTTAGAAAATCTTCGGGAGCCATTAAATAACGGTCAGTGGATGAATAAAAAAGTGGATTATCAATAACGCTACACCCACAACAATTCTATAAAATCCAAAAACTTTGAATCCATGCATACTCAAAAAACCTATAAAAGATTTGATAGCTATAAGTGCCACTATAAATGCTACAACATTTCCAATAATTAAAAAATTTATTTGTTCGTGAGATAAAACAAGACCGTCTTTATAGTAATCGTAACATTTTTTTGCCGTTGCCCCAAGCATCGTTGGCACCGCCAAAAAGAAGGAGAATTCAGCCGCTGTTGTTCGAGATAATTTTTGGGACATACCACCTACAATGCTTGCGCCACTTCGAGAAACTCCCGGAATCATGGCTAAGCATTGGAATAATCCAATTTTAAAAGCTTGCAAATAACTAATTTCGTTTGACGTTTGAATTGCTTCAGCATCGGTAAACCAATCGTCAACTTTTAATAAAACAATTCCGCCAATCAAAAGTGAAACCGCAACAGTTAATGGACTTTCCAATAGGGCATCAATTTTTTTGCTAAACAACAATCCAAAAACGACGGCAGGAATAAACGCTACCAATAATTTAAAATAGAAATCAAAACTTTGAAAAAAACGTTTAAAATATAGCACTACAACCGAAAGTATGGCTCCCAATTGAATGAATACTGTG
The DNA here is from genome assembly GCA_964535705.1 of uncultured Flavobacterium sp. Taxonomy (GTDB): domain Bacteria; phylum Bacteroidota; class Bacteroidia; order Flavobacteriales; family Flavobacteriaceae; genus Flavobacterium. The sequence goes on along the minus strand of CAZHVE010000009.1, from coordinate 45,028 downwards.
AAAAGTTTTGTGAACTCATCGTGTTCAATGCCAAAATAAGTGCTTCCGAGAATCAGGTGACCTGTAGAAGAAATAGGGAGAAATTCGGTTATTCCTTCAATGATGGCAAGAATAATGACTTGTATAGTGTTCATTTAGATTGTTGAATTTTAGATTATAATAATAGTTAGTCCAATAATCTAACGATCTTTTTTAGGGTTTTTAATAATGGCGTAAATAGTGATTCCAAAACCAATTAAAACCGTTGTTGGAGCCAATCGGATTCTTCTAAAATTGAAAATGGCTTCATTAAACACATTTGGATCATCGCTTCCTCCGCCTGACATCAATATAAATCCAAGTGCAATTACCGCAATTCCAACCAAGAGAATTTTATAATTTACTTTCTCAAAAAGGAATTCCTGTTTTTGCTCTTGATTTTGCTCTTGTTTTTTCATTTTTTTATTGCGAGGAATAAAGCAATTTTATCCTCTGTTTTAAGTTTATAGTTTAAATCTAAAATCCGGCAATCGTTAATCTACAATCCAATATCAATAAAGATCGTCGGTTCTTAAATTCAAAAATCGTTGCGTTGCAAAATAAGTGCTCAACCAAGTGATTAAAATACCAATACCAAAAACCACCAACAAAACTAACCCTACGAGTAATTTGTCGTCAAGAATTCCTAAATCGGGGAAATTCGTTTCAAGATAAACTAAAACTCCAATCAATGCGATAATGGCCAAACCTGCGCCACTGATACCTAGTTTTATGCTTTTTGCCACAAATGGTTTTCTGATAAATGCTTTTGTGGCACCCACCATTTGCATTGTTTTAATGATAAATCGATTCGAATGAATCGATAAACGCAAGGAACTGTTAATCAATAAGACAGCGATAACGGTCAAGAAACCACTAATTATTAATATCCACATGCTTACTTTTTTGATGTTGTCGTTTACTAAATTCACCAATTGTTTGTCATAAATAATATCCGAAATCATGGTATTTTTTCTCAAACGACTCTCAATTTTTTCGATACTGTCCTTAACGACGAAATCGGCTTTTAGGTGGATGTCATAGGAATTTTGAAGTGGGTTTGTGCCTAAAAATGTCATGAAATCTTCCCCAATAATGTCCTTGTGTAGTTTTGCGGCAGCTTCTTTGGATACATATTCGTATGATTTTGCAAAGGGCGCCTTTTTTAATTCGGAGCCAAAAGACTTCACGATACTCTCATTCGCTTCATTCTTAAAAAATACTGTCATGGCGATTTCCTCTTTGAAATCGTCGGCCAGTCTTTTGGAATTTATAATAAAAAAACCTAAAATACCCAATAGAAACAACACTAAGAATACGCTTAGCACTACCGAGAAATAAGAGGAAATTAACCTGCGTTTTTGAAATTTATCAAAGGAAGAACTCATAGTTTGTAGAAATTATGGGGTAAAAATAATAAAGAATTTCTTTATTTAAAGTTAATAACGCCCAAAGTTTTGACTTTCGTACAATAAACGTAAATTTGTCGCTCCATTTTTTTGCAACCCTTTCCGGGTTCAAACCCTCAAAGGGTTAATGATAAATACCAAAATGACTTGAGTAGCGAAAGCATGACTCCATTAAAAAAACAATAGAAAACAAGGAATGAAATACAATCCGAATGAAATAGAGGCCAAGTGGCAAAAATACTGGGCCGAAAATCAAACTTTTGCAGCGAAGAATAATTCTGAAACCCGAGGCGAAGCCGAACTGAGCGTAGCTAAACCAAAATATTATGTTTTGGATATGTTTCCGTATCCCTCAGGAGCGGGATTGCACGTAGGACATCCACTGGGATATATTGCTTCGGATGTATATTCTCGATACAAGAGACATCGCGGATTCAATGTTTTGCACCCCATGGGTTACGACAGTTTTGGATTGCCGGCCGAACAATATGCCATACAAACGGGTCAACGTCCGGAAGACACGACTTCGGTAAATATTGATGGGGGCGTTGACAAGGAAGGAAACAAAATTGCGGGATACAGAAAACAATTAGACAAAATTGGATTTTCATTCGATTGGAGTAGGGAAGTCAGGACTTCTGACCCTAAATATTACAAGCATACGCAGTGGATTTTCATCCAATTATTCAATTCTTGGTACAATAAAAAAAGTGACAAAGCCGAAGATATCTCGACCTTGATTTCCATTTTTTCAAAAGAAGGAAATGCTAACGTGAATGCAGTTTGCGATGATACTATTTCCATTTTTTCGTCCAGCGAATGGAAATTGCTTTCGTCAGAAGATCAACAAATAATATTATTACAATACAGATTAACCTATTTAGCCGAAACCGAAGTCAACTGGTGTCCAGGATTGGGAACCGTTTTGGCCAATGACGAAATCGTAAACGGCGTTTCGGAACGCGGTGGATTTCAAGTGATTCGCAAGAAAATGACCCAATGGAGTATGCGAATTTCGGCTTATGCAGAACGTTTGTTGCAAGGTTTGGACACGATTGATTGGAGCGAAAGCATTAAGGAAAGTCAAAGAAACTGGATTGGAAAATCAGTGGGAGCGTCAGTAGATTTCAGATTGCAGAATTCAGATTTTAGAATTTCAGTTTTCACTACCCGTCCCGACACCATTTTTGGAGTTACGTTCATGACTTTGGCACCAGAACACGAATTGGTGGCTCAAATCACTACTCCGGAACAAAAAGCAGCTGTCGAAGCCTATATCGAAAAAACAGCAAAACGTTCCGAAAGAGAGCGTATGGCGGATGTAAAAACCATTTCGGGCGTTTTCACGGGAGCGTATGCTGAGCATCCATTTACCAAAGAACCTATTCCAGTTTGGATTGGCGATTATGTTCTCGCAGGTTATGGAACTGGTGCTGTTATGGCGGTTCCTTGTGGCGACGAAAGAGATTATGCTTTCGCTAATTTCTTCAAAGGGCAAATCGGAATGCAAGAAATCAAAAACATTTTTGCCAATGTCGATATTTCAAAGGAAGCCTATGGCTCTAAAGACAGTGTCGTTATTGCCAATTCTGATTTCTTAAATGGATTGAATTATAAAGAAGCGACCAAGAAAGTCATCGCTGAACTCGAAAAAATAAATCAGGGAAAGGGAAAAATCAATTACCGTTTGCGTGATGCGGTTTTCTCTCGTCAACGCTATTGGGGCGAACCTTTCCCGGTATATTACGTGAATGGTTTGCCGCAAATGATTGATGTGAAACATTTGCCAATAGTCTTGCCGGAAGTGGAGAAATACTTGCCAACCGAAGACGGACAACCGCCTTTAGGAAACGCTATGGTTTGGGCTTGGGACATTGTAAATAATAAGGTGGTTGAAACTAATTTAGTTGATAATAAAACAATTTATCCTTTAGAATTGAACACGATGCCAGGTTGGGCGGGAAGTTCTTGGTATTGGATGCGTTATATGGATGCGCACAACGAAAACGAATTTGCTAGCCAGGAAGCATTAAAATATTGGGAAAACGTAGATTTATACATTGGCGGAAGCGAACACGCCACCGGGCATTTATTGTATTCCCGTTTTTGGAACAAATTCCTGAAAGACAAAGGTTTTGCGCCAACAGAGGAACCCTTCAAAAAACTGATCAATCAGGGAATGATTTTGGGAATGAGTGCTTTTGTGTATCGATTAGATGGAACAAATACGTATATTTCAAAAAATAAAATAGAATGTCAAAAAGTGCAACCAATTCACGTTGATGTTTCAATGGTAAATACTTCGGATGAATTAGATATTGAAAAATTCAAAGTTTGGAGAGAAGATTACGCTGATGCAGTTTTTACAACAGAAGAAAACGGAAAATATATTGTTGGTCGCGAAATCGAAAAAATGTCCAAATCCAAATATAACGTGGTAACTCCGGATGACATTTGTAGCGAATACGGTGCGGATACCTTGCGATTGTACGAAATGTTTTTAGGACCATTGGAACAAGCAAAGCCTTGGAACACAGCGGGAATTTCTGGAGTTTTTGGATTCTTAAAAAAATTATGGCGTCTCTATTTTGACGAAAATGGTCTGATTGTTACCAACAACGAACCATCAAAAGACAGCTTGAAATCCTTGCACAAAACCATCAAAAAAGTCGCGGAAGATATTGAAGGGTTTTCTTTCAACACTTCGGTTTCGCAGTTTATGATTTGCGTGAATGAATTGTCAACCCAGAATTGCCATGAGCGTGCTATTTTGGAACCATTGACCATTTTGATTTCGTCGTATGCGCCACACATTGCAGAGGAATTATGGTTGAAATTGAAAGATTTAAAGTTTGAAGAATTAAAAGATTACAAAGGAATTTCACAAGAGCCATTTCCAGTTTTCGATGAGAAACATTTAGTAGAATCTGAAAAAGAATATCCAGTTTCTTTCAACGGAAAAATGCGTTTCACCATAGAATTGCCATTGGATTTATCCAAAGAACAAATCGAGGAAATTATACTGAAAGATGAACGAACCCTGAAACAATTAGACGGAAAAATTCCAAATAAAATAATCATAGTTCCAGGAAAAGTAATAAATTTGGTTGGATAAAACCGCCAAATTGTCATTCAAAAAAATGGCTTAAAATTTGATGAGTTGTTTGTAAATTTATTTAAAAAAGAAAAATTATGTTAGGATTTAGTTTGCCATCGATGATTTTAATGGGCGGTATCATGCTAGCAAGCTGGTTAGTAAGCTCAAGATTAAAAAACAAGTTTGAAAAATATTCTAAATTGCAATTGCAAAACGGTATGTCTGGGCAGGAAATCGCCGAGAAAATGCTTGCCGATCACGGAATTCGTGATGTAAAAGTGATTTCGGTTGCAGGACAATTAACGGATCATTACAATCCAGCCGACAAAACAGTTAATTTAAGCGAAGCTGTTTTTAATCAACGAAATGCTGCAGCAGCTGCGGTTGCTGCTCACGAATGTGGACACGCAGTACAACATGCAACGGCATACAATTGGTTAACGATGCGTTCTCAATTGGTTCCGGTCGTAAATATTGCATCTACTTATATGCAATGGATTTTATTGGGTGGAATATTGTTGTTAGATTCTTTCCCTCAATTATTATTGATTGGAATTGTGATTTTTGCTGCTACTACCTTGTTCAGTATCGTGACTTTACCAGTAGAATATGACGCTAGTAATCGTGCTTTGGCTTGGTTAGAAAACAAAAGAATGTTGTCTCAAGAAGAACAAGCAGGGGCAAAGGACGCTTTAAATTGGGCAGCTAGAACCTATGTTGTTGCCGCTTTGGGTTCTATTGCTACTTTGTTGTATTACATCTCTATTTATATGGGAAGAAGAGATTAAATGCTTTAATTTAAAAATTAAATCCGCCTCTATTAATAAAATAGAGGCGGATTTTTTCGTTTAATTTCTAAAAATAGCCAGTCGAAAATTCCTGATAATTTGGAATTTAACATAAAAAAACCGCGATAACGCAGCTTTTTAATGTTGTATAATTTTATTCAAATGCTTATTTTCCTTTATTGGCCTCTACAATATATTTTTCCAATGCCATTGTCATTGAAGGTGTTTCTGGTGTTGGAGCGAGAATATCAATTCTCAAACCATGATCCAATGCCTCTTTTTGGGTTGTGCTACCGAAAACCGCAATCCTGGTATTATTTTGTTCGAAATCAGGAAAATTCATAAATAACGATTTTATCCCAGTTGGACTAAAAAAGGCCAAGACATCGTAATATACATCTGCTAAATCAGACAAATCACTCATTACTGTTTTGTAAAAAACGGCTTGAGTCCAATCTACTTTTAAGTTGTTTAGAGTGATTGGCGCATCTGCATTTAATTGATCCGAAGCGGGCAACAAGAATTTTTCGTCTTTGTATTTTTTGATAAGCGGCGATAAATCGGCAAAATCTTTAGAGCCAACATAAATTTTACGTTTTCTATACACTACGTATTTTTGTAGGTAAAAGGCAATTGCTTCAGATTGACAGAAATATTTCAATCCTTCAGGTACTTTATAACGCATTTCATCAGCTACTCTGAAAAAATGATCTACGGCATTTTTACTGGTTAAAATAATAGCAGTGAAATTGTGTAAATCAATTTTTTGAAGTCTAATCTCTTTAGCATTCACTCCATCTACGTGAATAAAAGGTCTGAAATCAATTTTTACTTTATGTTTTTGTTGAAGATCAAAGTAAGGAGAGTTCTCCACTTTGGGCTCAGGCTGTGACACCAAAATCGTTTTCACTTTCATATTTGACATTTTCTAAGCTATACTTTTAGTAAACCAATAATACATGAAATAATACGGTGCTATTTCGAGTGCGCAAAGATACAAAATAAAATAAAACAACTTACTGAATATTAAATTTTGATAATTTTTCACTGAAACAAAATAAACGAAAGTATTTATGGTCAGTATAATACCAATAATCAATAGGGGAATGCTTCTTGAGATGTTGTCGTAATAGAACAAGATAACATTGATTGGCAATATAAACAATCCAATATAGGTTCTATAAATGACTTTTTGCAGATTAAAATGCTCGATGAATTCCTCAATGTTGAATGCGGTGGCAATTATTTTTTCAATTAAGAACTTTGACAACACAAAATAAAACAGAAAAGTGATGATCTGAATGTAGAGAATCCAATCTGTTTTTGAACCATAACCAAAATCACTCAGCGAAAGCTGAATGAAAAAGGCAAAAGATATAATTTGTACCAAAAAAAGTGCAATAGTAAAACCACTCGTGAGTTGGCTACTGTCTTTATAAACGCTAGTGTATTTATCCGAATAAATCAATTTTGTAAAATCGGCAAAGCGATTCTCAAAAACAGATTTAGTTAATGCAATAGTAGCAAATGACAACACAAAAAGAAACGTTGCCCAATCTTTATTCTCAATTATCCTCGGATGAAGTACATTTTCAATCATAACAGTGCAAAATTACTGATTTTTTATTTCATTCTTTTTATTATAATTTTAATGTGGATGAAATGGCTTAAAAAGTTTACTTTTGCGTTGAAATTACAAGAAATATGAATGATAGTATTGTTATAATTCCAACTTATAACGAAATTGAAAATATAGAAAGCATCATTCGGTCCGTGCTATCACAGCATAAGCCTTTTCATGTTCTTGTCATTGATGATAATTCGCCAGACCATACCGCAGATAAAGTAATCATGCTGCAATCGGAATTTGGAGGTAGATTATTTTTAGAAAAAAGAGCTGGAAAACAAGGTTTGGGAACCGCTTATGTGCATGGTTTTAAATGGGCTTTAGAGCAGAACTACGATTTTGTTTTCGAGATGGATGCCGATTTTTCGCACAATCCTAACGACTTGGAAAAATTGTATGAAGCCTGTCACTTTGGAGGAGCTGATTTAGCCATTGGTTCTCGTTATGTAACGGGTGTAAATGTGGTGAACTGGCCTTTAAGTCGGGTGCTAATGTCTTATTTTGCATCAGTTTATGTGCGACTTGTTACAGGAATGAAAATACACGATGCTACGGCAGGTTTTATTTGCTACAAGAGAAAAGTTTTGGAAAAAATTAATTTGGACAAAATAAAATTCGTAGGATACGCTTTTCAAATAGAAATGAAATACCGTACATTTTGTAAAAATTTTAATATTGTTGAGGTACCCATTATTTTTACCGACAGAACAAAAGGAGAGTCTAAAATGAGCACCGCTATTTTTCAAGAAGCCGTTTTAGGAGTTATTGCACTCCGACTAAAGAATTTAGTCAATACCTTATAAAGAGATATAATGAACAGGATTTTAATAAAGAATGCCAAAATAGTAAATGAAGGTAATATTTTTGAAGGAGATGTGTTAATTGAGGATGAATTAATTGTTGAAATTTCAGAAAGCATTAGCGCAAAATCTTCCCAATGTATAATTGTTGATGCCGAAGGAAACTATTTAATCCCCGGAGTTATTGATGACCAAGTGCATTTTAGAGAGCCAGGATTGACACACAAAGGCGATATAGAATCCGAATCAAAAGCTGCTGTTGCGGGCGGGATTACTTCATTCATAGAACAACCCAACACAATTCCTAATGCAGTTACGCAGGAGATTCTAGAGCAAAAATACCAAATTGCTTCCGAAAATTCTTATGCCAATTATTCGTTTATGATGGGCGCCACAAATGATAATTTGGAGGAGGTTTTAAAGACAAACTCTAAGAATGTTGCCGGAATTAAAATATTTCTAGGCTCTTCGACAGGAAATATGTTGGTTGACAACGAAGCTGTTTTAGAACGAATATTTTCAAGTACCCCTATGCTTATTGCAGTACATTGCGAGGACGAAACGACTATAAAAAACAATCTGGAAAAATACAAAGCTGAATTTGGTGATGCTATTCCTGTAACGGCGCACCATCTTATTCGTAGCGAAGAGGCCTGTTACATTTCTTCCTCCAAAGCCATTGCACTAGCCAAAAAAACGGGCGCAAGGTTACATGTTTTCCATCTTTCAACAGCCAAGGAAATGGATTTGTTTACCAATAAAATCCCATTGGAAGATAAAAAAATCACCGCTGAGGTATGTATTCATCATTTGTGGTTTACCAATGAAGATTATGCTGCAAAAGGCAATTTGATAAAATGGAATCCCGCAGTCAAAACCGCCAATGACCGAAAAGTTTTGTGGGAAGCCTTACTAGATGATAGAATCGACGTGATTGCCACGGACCATGCGCCTCACACCTTGGAAGAAAAAAACCAATCGTACCTCAAAGCTCCTTCAGGAGGGCCTTTAGTTCAACATGCGGTTGTAGCCATGTTTGAGGCGTACCACCAAGGCAAAATCAGCATAGAAAAAATAGTTGAAAAAATGTGCCACAATCCTGCCAAAATTTTCAAAATTGAAAAGCGTGGTTTTATCAAAGAAGGGTATTATGCCGATTTGACTATCGTAAATCCAGGAATGCCTTGGAGTGTAAATAAAGAGAATATTCTTTCTAAATGTGGGTGGTCGCCATTTGAAGGATTTACCTTTAAATCGAGAATTACACACACTATTGTAAACGGACAGTTAGTGTACGCTGCTTTCAAAGTAAAAAATATTCGTGCCGGAAAACGATTATTGTTCAACAGATAATAGTGTGAAATGAAAAAAGTAGTGCTATTTTTAATTCTTGTAAGCTTGAATTTGAGCTGTAAAGAAGAAGTGGTAAAAAAACCAGAAAATCTTATAGAAAAGGAAGTTATGGTTGATTTTATGTATGACTTAGCCCTTTTAGAAGCCATAAAATATCAAAGTCCCAACGCTCTCGAAACCCATAAAATAAATCCAGACGAATACATTTATAAAAAGTACAAAATTGACAGCGCTCAATTTGCTCAAAGTAATATTTATTATGCATCTGATTATAAGGAGTACAAGAAAATGTATGACCAGATTAATTCGAGATTGGTAAAAAACAAATCCTTGCTAGAAGAAGCCATTAAGAATGAAAAGGATAAAGCGCTATTATTAAAAAAGGAAAGTAAAAAATAAATCCAATTCATTGACGAAAGTTGATACAATAAATTGGAATTATAACTTTGAAATATCCTTTATATAGTGGTGAATGTCCAAAAATTCCGCGCCTAAAGTGCTACTTATTTTTTCATTTGAATACCAATTTTTGGAATACGATGCTCTAGCGCTAGCTCGATCCAACTTCCTTTTTCGTCCAAAAACATTCGAAACAAACCAATCCATTTTGGAAAATAGATTAATTAACAGTGGACTTGCATGGATGTAGGGTTTTTTTACATTCAAGCAATCTGCAATAGAATTTATTAAATCTCGAAAAATAAGGTTCTCCGCAATGAGGGTAAATCGTTCATTTGAATGGTCATTTTTCATTAATTTTACCGTAATATTAACGAGGTCAGGAACTGCGATGAATCCAGTCACGCCTTTGGTATAAAACGGCAGCCCATTCGCCACTTTCTTGAAAAGCATTCCGCTTCCTTGTTCCAAAAAGCCGGGACCAATGATAATTCCCGGATTTACTATTACTGTGTCTAAACCTTCCTGTTGCCCACGCCAGATCTCCATTTCGGCACCATATTTAGAAATTGCATAATCGCTATGCTGCTTCTCAGGATTCCATTCGGCTTCTTCGGTAATAATTTTTTCATTCTCTTTCAAGTCTCCTAGAGCGGCAATTGAACTTATATAACAAAGTTTTTTCACGGTTTTAGCAACACAAAAATTGACGATATTGGCCGTTCCTTCGATATTGATTTTTCGAAGTAAATCTTCATCTTTTGGATCAAATGAAATCAGGGCAGCACAATGATACACATATTTCACGTTTTCGAAAGCCATTTCCAAGGAGGGTACATCGGTAATGTCGGCTTGAACCCATTCAATTTTTTCAAATAGCGATTCTTTTTTATAGCATAAAAAAAGGGCTTTTGTTTTTTGAATGGAGGTTATATTTCGATAAATAGCACGAACCGTGTCTCCATTTTCAACCAAATGAAGGAGTAAATGCGCACCGACTAATCCTGTTCCTCCCGTGACTAAAACCATAAAAGCAAAATTACGAATTACGTACTATGAATTGCGAATTATTTTCTCAAATTACCGAATCAACAAATTACCGAATCAACATTTAAATTTTATCTTTGCCCAAATTAATAATTAAAATGAAAAATATTATAGCCGAATTAAAATGGCGCGGATTGGTTCACGATATTATGCCTGGAACCGAAGAACAATTATTGAAGGAAATGACTACTACCTATATCGGTTTTGACCCGACATCAGATTCCTTGCACATTGGGAGTTTGGTGCCGATAATCCTCTTGGTTCATTTGGGAAATTTTGGACATAAACCTATCGCATTGGTGGGAGGCGCGACAGGTATGATTGGTGATCCATCTGGAAAATCAGATGAAAGAAACCTTTTGGACGAAGCTACTTTGAATCATAACGTGGCGGGAATAAAACAAGTTTTGTCTCGGTTTTTAGATTTTAATTCTAAAGCGATAAACGCTCCAATATTAGTAAACAACTATGATTGGATGAAGGATTTGTCGTTTATTAATTTCGCACGTGATGTGGGCAAACGCATCACTGTTAACTATATGATGGCTAAAGATTCTGTCAAAAAACGTTTAACGGGAGAAGGCGAGGGAATGTCTTTCACGGAGTTTACCTACCAGTTAATTCAAGGATACGATTTTTATCATTTGCACAAGCATTATAATTGTTTGTTGCAAATGGGCGGTTCAGATCAATGGGGAAATATCACCACGGGAACCGAGTTAGTGCGCAGAATGAATCATGACGGAGCCAAAGCCTATGCCATGACTTGCCCATTAATCACTAAAGCTGATGGCTCCAAATTTGGAAAATCCGAAGGTGGGAATGTATGGTTAACAGCGGATAAAACCTCGGTTTATAAATTTTACCAGTTTTGGTTAAATACTACCGATGTAGATGCGGAAAAATACATTAAGATTTTTACTTTCTTGGATAAGAACAGTATTGAGGCATTAATCGAAGAACATAAACTTGCGCCACATTTAAGAGTTTTACAAAGAAAACTAGCCGAAGAGTTGACTACTTTTGTTCACTCAAAAGAAGGATTAGAAAAAGCGATAAAAGCCTCAAATATTCTGTTTGGTAACGCCACAGCAGATGACTTGAAACAATTGGACGAAGCTACTTTTCTAGAAGTTTTTGATGGCGTTCCGCAGGCTGAAATTTCAATGGCAGTAATTGAAAATGGAATTGACATTATAACTGTTCTAAACGAAAAAACAGGTTTTTTTAAGTCCAATGGCGAGGCTAGACGGGCTTTGGCTGCCAATTCTATTTCGGTAAACAAAGAAAAAATAACCGAAGAATTTATACTTACCACAAAAGATTTAATCAACAATCAGTTTGTCTTATTGCAAAGCGGAAAGAAAAATTATTTTGTGATTCGGGTTAGATAACCATCAAATTACATCCTCGAATATCACTAGTATCAAAACGTCCCAATACTTCGAAAGAGCCGTTGGGATTTTTTTTGCCCAAATCTTGAGTAGCAATAAAGGAGCAGGAATTAATATTAGCCAGATCAATCACATTGATTCCCCCAGTTTTTCCTTCAGGAACATAACTCAAAGCATCTTCGGTATCGCGAATTAGTATTTGCATCCAAGATGGACATTCAAAAACTCCGTTTCCTAACGAATAAGCTTGTGATAATAATTCGGTCATGCCGTATTCTGAATGTATAGTTGCAGCTCCAAAACCTTCACAAAGAATTTTGTGCAATTCTTCTCGAATCATTTCTTTGCGACGGCCTTTCATTCCGCCTGTTTCCATAATGATGGTGTTTTTTAATTCAAACTTCTTGTTTTCAATTAAATCCAACAAAGCATAAGTAACACCAATCAAAATCACGTTTTTACCTGAATTGTCTAGTTTGACTAATTTATCGATCAGTTCTTCATGGTTGTGAAGGTAAAAACCACTTTCCGGATTATTGGTTCTCTTTATTAAGTCCTCGAACATATAAATTAAGGATGAACCTTCGCGCTCTAAATACGATGGGAGCAAAGCAAGAATCGTATAATCCTCGATATTGCCATAGAATTGAGAGAAACCTTTTCGGTAACTTTCCTCATAAAGTGAAATGTCGGTGACAAAATGGGTGCTTGTAGCTATTCCGGTTGTCCCGCTACTAGAGAATATTTCTTGTGCAGAATTTTTATTGGAAATCACAGTATGGCTTTTAAAAAACTGTATGGGTAAAAATGGAATTTGTTGCAGTGATTTTACTTTTGCAACATCAGTTTTCAAAAAATCGCAAAATTCTTGATAGACTAAGTTGTTTTCGTATTGAAAACGAAACACCTTAAGCGCTGCCTTTTCAAATTGCTTTTGGCTCGAAATGGTGAATATGTCTTGGATTAGATTCAAAGTATGGATTTCAATTCGTAAATATAGTTTACCCTTTTCAAGATTTCAAACGCTGAAAGGTAAAAATAAAAAAACTCCAATTTTACAATTGGAGTTAATAATATAATTAGTTTTATGGTTCTACCGGAAATGTTGTGAAAGTTAGTTTTTTTCGAACCATTAAGGAAGTTAAGAACCATTAAGTAAACCCCAAAACTTAATTACCTTATTTTTCTTAATGGTTAAAATCTTTTTGAATTTTACTTTAAATGCTTTAATTTTCATACAAATACCAGAAGAACCAAATAAAAAAACTCCAATTTTACAATTGGAGTTAATAAAATAATATATTTAATTTTTTAAAACGTGTTTGTTAATTTAGAATGCGTTAAAAACTACTTGACAATAAGCTTTCTAGTAGCAGTAGCTTCGCCTTCGTTAATTTTGATAATATAAACTCCTGGTGAAAGGTTAGCAATATTTAGTTCTTTTGAACTAATCGTAGTCTGAAGTGTTTTTTTTCCAAGTACGTCAAAAATAATTACTCCCTTATCTAAATCATTTTTGGAGGTGATGTATACTTTGCCGTTACTCACAGGGTTCGGGTACAAGTTTAATCCCTCAATAGAAGAAGCTTCTTGTCCTTTTGATTGTTGCTTCACTTCTTGAGCTGAGGCGCTCACGGTGAAGAAAAAAATCAATAAAGTTATTATATATGAGTAATTTTTTGGCATGATTCTAATTATAATTCGTAAAGATATAAAAAAACATTTCAAATTGTATACCAAAAAAAATAAAAATGCGTTCAGGAATTTATTTTATGAAAAATTAACTAAAAGTAATTTTTTTTTCAACACTAGCGTTATCAATTTGTTTCCTGTATATTACCAAATCGTTAACTTATTAAAAATACTTCAACACATAATGTGGTTTTATATTTATATTTACAAACAAAACAAGGATTGTTGTTGCCATGAAAAAACGAAACCCCAAGATTTTATTAGTTGACGATGACCCGGATATTTTAGAAATTGTAAGCTACAATCTCGTTCAAGAAGGGTTTGAAATTTTTATGGCATCCAACGGAAAGGAAGCCATATTGAAAGCCATAAAAGAAGTTCCGGATTTAATCATCATGGATGTCATGATGCCTGAAATGGATGGAATGGAAGCTTGTGAAAACATTAGAAGAATTCCCGCATTAAATCACGTAATTATCACTTTTTTAACGGCCAGAAACGAAGATTATTCTCAAGTCGCGGGTTTTGATGCCGGCGCTGATGATTATATTACAAAACCTATAAAACCAAAACTATTGGTCAGTAAGGTAAAAGCACTCTTGCGCCGAATAAAAGACCACGATAAAAATAGCGAAACAATAAATATTCATGGAATTGAAATCAATCGTGAAGAATATAAAATAATAAAAGATGATGTGGTGATAGCCTTGCCACGTAAAGAATTTGAATTATTTTATTTGTTGGCATCCAAACCCGGCAAAGTTTTTAAAAGAGAAGAAATCTTGGAAAAAGTTTGGGGAAGTGATGTTGTTGTCGGTGGCAGAACTATAGACGTACACATTCGAAAATTAAGGGAAAAAATCGGAGATCGTTTTTTTAAAACCATTAAGGGGATTGGGTATAAATTTGAAGTGTAATTTTTTTGTAAATTCGCACTCACAACCTAGTTCTTGAAAAATGAAAATCAGCTTCAAAAAAACCTATAAGTTTGCGGTAATTTCAGCTTTATATGTAAGCCTTTTCGCCACGATATTTGCACTGCTATTGTTGACAATTTTCTTTAAGGTTCCCATTCCAAACACACTCCTGTTTGGGTTTGTATTTTTTTTTATTCTTTATGCTTTTTCATTCTTCATTATACAATACAGGGTAGAGCATTTTATATACCGAAGGGTAAAAAAAATATACGATGATGTTTCTTTATTAGAATCCACTTCGTTTATCAATCATCCCGTAACCACTGATATGGAAACCTTGACTCGGGAGGTCAAGAAATTTGCCACCAACAAAAAATTGGAAATTGAAATGTTGCAAGTGCGGGAAGAATACCGTAGAGAATACCTAGGAAATGTGTCCCATGAATTAAAAACCCCATTATTTACCGTTCAAGGGTATGTGTCCATTTTGCTTGAAGGTGGGCTAAAGGATAAAAAGATTCGAAAAAAATACTTACGCCGTGCCGAAAAAGGGGTGGAACGATTAATATATATTGTTGAAGATCTCGATATGATTTCTAAATTAGAAGTGGGCGATTTGAATCTTGAATTTTCTCAATTTGATATCGTCGAATTGATTCAGAATGTTTTTGATTTATCAGAATTGAAAGCGGATAAAAAGAAAATTACCCTAGCTTTCGACAAGTATCATATCCAGCCTATTTTGGTTCATGGGGATAAAGACAAAATTCAACAAGTTTTGGAGAACTTAATTGTAAATTCCATCAAATATGGGAGCCAGGGAGGTGTTACAGAAGTTGCAATTGCGAATCTAACCCATGAAAAGGTTTTGGTTCGGATAACGGACAATGGTGAGGGTATAGAAAAACAAAATATCTCCAGACTTTTCGAACGTTTTTATCGGGTAAATAAAAGCGGTTCCCGTTCCGAGGGCGGTTCGGGTCTAGGTCTCGCTATCGTGAAACATATTATTGAAGCCCATAACGAAAAGATTTATGTCGATAGTGAATTTGGCGTAGGATCAGAATTTTCTTTTACTTTAGAGAAATCGTCAAACCCTATTGCTGATTAATGCTAGTGAATATTGTTTAGGAATATTAAATAAAATAGAGTGCCAATAACTTAACATACCAAACATAGGGCTATTAATTGTTTTTAAGTTGCTTATAAAATACAATCTCCCGCCTCCTTTTTTTAGTAAAAAAGAAAATTTATAAAAGTCACTTTAATGATTTTCGAAACCATTTGTTGTTCCTGCCGAAAAAATATCGGTCAAGATTCATGTTATGATAAGGTTAACAATTCGACATCTATTTCTAGTTTTGAAAGGTCTTCGTAATTTTGAAATAGTAACTGCATTTAAAAAATCATATCATTATATTCTTTGCCAAATTTTAATAATGTGATTGGAAACATAAATTTGAAAAAAACACCTATTTTTGTGACTTGAGATTTTAAATTGTTTTAGATTGCCATCCTTTCAAGGGATTTAATCAGTGGAGTTTTACAGGCATTATTTAATGAGCAAAATTTCAGCATAGCACATTGAAAAATAACACACAACAAGGAATTTATTACGATTACAAACGTAGTTTAGCATAAAAAATAAACCATTTAAATAAAAAAATGAAATCAAAAAAATTAAAAATTGCAGCTATTTTAGTAGTCATAATGGGTATTGGGTATTCATTTACGAATTTGAGTAAAATAACCATTAAAGGTTCTGACACCATGGTAATTTTATCACAGCAATGGGCAGAAGTATATATGAAAAAACATCCAGAGACCACTATTCAAGTGACAGGTGGCGGATCAGGAGTAGGAATTGCGGCTTTAATTAATGGCTCAACAGATATTGCGAATTCAAGCCGTCCGATGAAACCAGGGGAATTAGAGAAAATAAAATCGAAATACAACAAAAATGGTATTGAAATAGCTTGTGCTAAAGACGGTTTGTCAGTTTTCCTTAACAAAGGAAACGTTGTTTCTGAATTGACTGTAGAACAATTAGGGGCTATTTTTTCAGGTAAAATATCAAATTGGAAACAAGTTGGCGGAGCAGATGCTAAAATCCAATTGTATGGTAGAGAAAGTAGTTCAGGTACTTTCGAATTTTTTAAGGAACACGTAGTAAAAACAGATTTTTCTCCAAGGTGTCAAACTTTGCCAGGAACTGCGGCTATTGTAAATGCAGTGAAGAAAGACAAATACAGCATTGGATATGGCGGAGCTGCTTATGCTGAAGATGTGAAAGATTGTAAAGTAAAGAAAGATGCTAAAAGCAAAGGGGTTTTGCCAACGGCAGCAACTATAAAAAACAAAACCTATCCAATTTCGAGATACTTGTACATGTATATGAAATCAAAACCAACAGGCGAGACAAAAAAATTCATTGATTGGATATTGGGTTCAGAAGGACAAAAAATGATCGCAAAAGTAGGTTATTTTCCTGTGAAATAATTAACGAAAAAATAATTATATAGTAACCTCTTTATTTTGTAAGGAGGTTTTCTTATTTTATATTTGCCAAATCAATTTAATTAGTTTCTGACTATTTAATTCAAGTAAATGAATCCTATACTTCAAGAAAAAAATAATTTCACCAAAGAAAGTCTGAAAAAACAATTCAGGCTTTCCGAGTTTCTAGCAGAGAAAATAATTTCATCGGTGGCCTTTTTATCCATAACTATTATTGTTCTTATTTTCTTTTTTGTTTTTAAAGAGTCCTTGCCTATTTTCAATTTTGGAAAAGCCGATGCGGTAAAAACAGAAATAAATGCAGATTCAAAACCAGAAAGCTACGGAGAAACTTCTACCGAGGAATTAAAACCAGAGACTTATGGTTCTGAACCTATAACCCAAGAAGATTTAAAGCCGGAAACCTATGGTGAAGTTACGGCCGAACCATCTGTTCCTTCGACAGAGGAGGTCACAGAACTAGGTCATGAAAACAATGAGGGTGCAGACAAAACTTGGAGTACTTTTTTTACTACCGAATGGGTTCCCGTATCAGAACATCCCCGATTTGGATTATTAGGATTGCTCATAGGGACCTTAAAAGTTACCTTAATCGCCATGTGTATTGGGGGACCTCTTGCTATATTGGCTGCCCTCTACACTTCTTGTTTTGCTTCAAAAAGAGTCAAGGAAACCATTAAGCCCATTATCGAGATGCTTGCTGCTTTCCCATCCGTGGTTATTGGATTTTTTGCCTTGATGGTTTTGGCCACTTTTTTTCAAGACTTATTTGGTTACGACTCAAGATTGAATGCTTTTATAGGCGGTGTGGCGATGGCGTTGGCAGCAATTCCAATTATTTATACCATATCAGAAGACGCACTTTCGGCAGTGCCAAAGACCTTTTCCGAAGCTAGTTTAGCGCTTGGCGCCAGCAAATGGCAAACGGCTTTTTTTGTAATCTTACCGGCAGCAACTCCTGGTATTTTTGCCGCCTTGCTTTTGGGTGTGGGTCGCGTTTTTGGGGAAACCATGATTGCACTTATGGCAACAGGAAATGCTGCGCTATTGTCAACAAATCCTTTCGAAAGTGTGCGGACATTTGCCGCCACCATTGGGGCAGAAATGGCTGAAACCGTTTTTGGAGAAACGCATTATAGTGTTTTGTTTTTTATTGGATCCCTACTTTTCATTTTTTCATTTGCTTTAAATGCCATTGCAGAATTTTATGTAAAAGGCAGATTAATCAAAAAATTCCAAGGTAAATAAGTATGAAAAAATCTAAAAAAGAAATGTTCCCCGATTTTTTTTCCAACCAAAAAAAGGGAGTGGATATAAAAGGAAAGTTGGTTGTAGGAATCACTCAAGTTGCAGTTTTATTGATTATTGCCATTCTTTTCATCATATTGGGAATTATTGTTTATGAAGGACGCGAGAGATTTTCTTGGGAATTCATCAGCTCATTTCCAACAAATGGAATGACCGAAGGAGGAATATTTCCGGCCTTAATTGGCACTTTTATTTTAGTGGTTGTGATGTCGATTGCGGCAGTTCCTTTTGGGACAATCACGGCAATTTATTTGACGGAATATGCTAAGGAAAATTCAAAAATAGCAGCTGCGGTTCGCTTTTCTGTTCGAACGCTAGCTGTTGTGCCATCCATCATATTTGGACTTTTCGGACTTGGCTTTTTCATCCAATTTTTAGGAACCGGAATAGATAAAACTTTTAATGGTGGAGAGTTGCATTGGGGACAGCCTAATATCCTTTGGGCAAGTCTTACGATGTCATTGCTAACACTTCCCGTGATTATTGTTTCGGTTGAAGAAGCATTGAAAACAATCCCTAGAGAATTGCGTGAGGCAAGTTTGGCATTAGGAGCCACCAAATGGCAAACGATAAAAAACGTCGTGCTTCCGGGTTCTGTTTCAGGAATAATGACCGGAACGATTCTTGCCGTAAGTAGAGGCGCAGGCGAAGTAGCTCCAATTTTGTTTACGGGAGCGGCTTACTATTTAGCCACCTTACCGGAGTCCTTGAGCGACCAATTTATGAATTTGGGATACCATATTTATATCATGTCCACTCAATCTTCTGATGTCGAAAAGACGATGCCCATTCAGTTTGCCACAACATTAGTGTTGTTAATCCTGACCTTATCTTTAAACCTAGTAGCAGTAATTATTAGATCCAGAATTAGAAGAAAAGCAAAATAATTCGGAATTCTAACTTATAATTTATATTTTAGACTTAACATAATTAAAATGAAAGACATAAAAATAGAAGTAAAAGATTTATCCTTATACTACGGAGAAAAGAAGGCGCTGAAAGAAATTTCGTTGGATATTCCAAGAAATAAGGTCACCGCTTTGATTGGGCCTTCAGGTTGCGGGAAGTCGACTTTTTTGAGATGCATCAACAGAATGAATGACCTTATTCCGGATGTTAAAATTACTGGACAAATGCTTGTGGAAGGGATTGATATTTATGATAAAAACGTAGATGTTGTCAATATTAGAAAAAAAATTGGAATGGTTTTCCAAAAATCAAATCCGTTCCCGAAATCTATTTATGAAAATATTGCCTATGGCCCTAAAATCAATGGCATAAAAGATAAAACCCAATTAGACGAAATTGTTGAAACGTCTTTAAAACAAGCCGCCATTTGGGAGGAAGTAAAAGACCGATTGGGCGATTCAGCCTTGGGACTTTCGGGGGGACAACAACAACGTTTGTGTATCGCCAGAACATTGGCAGTAAGTCCAGATATTATTTTGATGGACGAACCTGCAAGTGCTTTGGATCCAATTTCGACATCCAAAATAGAGGAATTGGTTCACGAATTAAAAGAACAATATACTATAATTATTGTGACGCATAATATGCAACAAGCTGCTAGAACTAGTGACTTTACAGCGTTCTTTTATTTGGGAGAATTGATAGAAATTGGCAAAACAAATGCTATATTTACAAAACCAGAACAAAAACAAACCGAAGATTATATCACAGGAAGATTTGGATAATTGCTTTCAATCTTTCAATTATTTAATCTTTCAATCTTTTAAATTTAAAAAATATGATCTCACACTTTGAAATAGAACTAGAGAATTTAAAAAATGTAATCATTAAAATCGGAAGTTTGGCAGAAAGCCAAGTTGTAGAATCCGTAAAAGCATTACTTTCGGAATCCATTGAAGGAAAAGAAGTAAAGAAAACAGAAGATAAGATTGACAAATTAGACGTAAAAATCGACGAAATTTGTCAAAGTATTTTAGCCTTGCAACAACCTGTTGCTTCCGACTTGCGCTTTATTATGGCGGCCATGCAAATGGGCAATGAGATAGAACGAATAGGTGACTTAGCCATTAGTAATATCAACAGGACAAAACACATTAAGTCTAAGCACGATTTGATTGCGAAGTTTGAAATAGAGAACTTGTCCAAACAAGTAGAGGAAATTACCAAAAAAACCAATGAATGCTTTTTGACACGAGATGAAGGCACTATTGGGGAGATTTTCATTTTGAATAATGCCATTAAAAAGGGAAGTGACGCAGCGATAGATGGGATTGTTTCAGAGATGAAATCCCATTCGAAAATGGTTGTTTCCGGAACCAATCTTGTTATTGTAATCAAACAATTGGAGCGTATCTCCGGGCATTGTACAAATATTGCGGAGTACGTTCATTTTATGATTAATGCCAAAATTATCAAACACGAAAAATTCTAGAAAAAAACCAATAATAGTTTTAGACGTCAGAATGTAAAAACCGAATAACACTTGTCAAAAGTTTCATTCGGTTTTTATTTTTAAAAGAATTCTTAATCAATACTCGTTTCGAATATTAAAAATAATTTTTTCCAGTCTAATTTGTTTTTCCATATAGGGAAACCTTTATATAGATCTATCCTATGTAAGTTTTCAATTTTGAATATTTCTTGCTTTTTAAAGGGAATCCAACCATTAGATTTACTTACCCTTGCCAAATATTCTTGTTCGTATTGCCCTGGAGTTGGAATAAAAAAAGCTTTTTTTTCTAGTTTAACTAGGTCCATTATTGTGGTGTAACCCGATCTGCATAACACCACATCGCTTTCGTTGAAGGTTTGTTCGAGTTGGCGTGTATTCATAAAATTATAATAGGTAATATGATCTATTTGTTCCTTTTTTTGGTCTTTTTCGACAAGGCCTTTTATAAAAACCACTTTTCCAGCATAGTTGACCACTTCATTTTTCAGTTTATCTTCGAATAGCCCCCGTTGCGGTTCCGGCCCCGAAAGTAGAATCATCAAATCGTATTGTTTTGGAGTTTCCTTTTTTTGCATGCGACTCAGTGGACCAATATAATTTAATTTTAATTTAGAGTTCTTTAAATGACCTAAATTCCCCGATAAATTACTTTTTCCCTCAAAATCCGGAACCCAACATTCCGTGTATTTTTTGATAATATATTGATGCAGTCTGCTGGTAATCCAAGTGGTGTTTCCTGACATCACATTGAGTTGGTGAGTGATGAACACTGAAGGTACTTTTTTACTAAAAACTCCGAGACGATTATCTGAAATTATGCCATCGATAGCATATTTCTTAATCCATTTCTTGACCATTTTTTTTTCTTCTAAAATGGCATTAATCATTTTTGGGCAGTTCTGTAACAGCTTCCATTTGAAATTTTTGCCGTTCTTAGCATATTCTATTTCATAAGAAGGCAATTCGAGCGTTTGCAGATACGGAAATTCCTTTCGCAATAACTCTAGTGCAATGCCATCGGAAGCAATAATAGGGATGAAATTATTTTCCTGTAATGCTCTAATGATCGGAATACAGCGTGTAGCGTGACCCAAACCCCAATTTAATGGCGCAATCAGAATAGTTTTAGGGGAAGAGTTTAATTCCATGTTACAAATTTATGCCAATCGAGAATATTTTGGGCTTTCAAAGTATTACCAAACTGTTAAGGTTATCTACCAATAAAGTTTAAAAATAAGCTCTCAGTTGAACGTTCCCAGTATGAATGGTTTGACTGGATTCGCTTTTCCGGCCTTGATAATTCAAATTTATGTCTAGAAATTGTGTCAGGTTTTTTTGTAAAAGAAATCGCCAGGTCAAGTTTTGTCCCGTTTGTAATCCTTCGAGCATCTTAAATCCAACGGAGGAAAGTTCATTTCCAGTGAATTTATTTTGGTAAAAAGAAATTTCTCCATTTAGGGTCAAATTCTTTTTACTTGAGTACGAAAAGGAGGTTCCAAACCTGTTTTGGAGCAATGTTTCTAAATTCTCCATCTGATTTTCCTTGCTCTGCAACTCGTAAAACAGATCCCAACTGGTATTTTTAGAAAATAAATAACTGATTTTTGGGGCCAATTGATAGCCTTTTATGTCATAATTTTTTTCAGGAAAATTTTCGGATAGGATTGATGTTTGAATGGTTTTGGCAAACATTCCAAACAACCAACTCTTCTCATATAAATGATTGTATTGCATTTGATGAGAGCTGTTTTTAGCTTCTTGTGAACCAATGGAAAGGAGGTTTTTAGCCTGGTTCTGCAAATAGGTATACGTAATCGAATGGATTTGTTTACCTCGATTGAAGAACAAGCTATTCCTGAAGCTAGAGTTTAAGCCCAGCACATTTTCTCTGGAATTACCAAAAGGATTTAAATCAAAATTGTCTCCCTCATTTTTGATTTTTCGATCAATTAAAAAGGAAGTTTGGTTGTAAAAATAGGATAGCACTTTCTTGAAACCACGCTCATTTTGCCATTGATTAGTATTCAGCGTTACGGATTGGGAAAATTTGTTTTGATGGGTTTTGATGTAAACTCGGTTTGGCAAAAACAGCCTGATATATTTTGCCTGATCCACAAATGGCGCTATTTCAAACTCTTGTAATTCTTGAATTCCGTTATTGTTGTAGTCGTTCCAAGTGTAAACTCCTTGCCCGATAGGAACTTCCAAATAGGTAAATTCCTGTTGCGGGATGGAACCGGAATTTGTTTCGAATACCGTTGTACTCTGAATAAGTTGGTTGAAAAAACGGTCGTTATACAGTATTCTGGAATTGAGCGAAGGTTCTTTTTTCTTTGAAGCGTCAACAAAATCTAGAACCCGGTAGTTCATATAAACAGACAAATCACTTTTTTTGGTTTGCATCATTTTCGATTTCAGGAAAAATGTCTGTGAGCTATTTACCCTTTGTATCAGCCCGTTCTGCAAACTATCATTTGTCCTTTTCAAATAGCCTAATTCTACAAAAACCTTGGTGCTATCGCCACGGCCTGTGAAGCAACCATATTCGTAAAACCGTTGGCTTAGTGCCGAAAATTGATTGGTAGATTTGCTTTTTTCTTGGTTGTCTTCTAATCTCAAGCTGCTGCCAATCCAGTTTTTCTTGAAATGATACCGAATTTGGGATTGGTTTCTCAAGAATTTTGAGGTTGAAACATCTGTCTCGCTTTTCAAAAAGCTTCCCTGATTTTGAATAGTCCAATTTTCCAACTGGAATGCACCTTTTAAAACATGGCGATTTCCCGAAAACGTATCGGAGAAATCCAGTTTTTCAAATTTATAAACTAAATTTCCTTTATCTGGCAAAGTCAATTGCAATCCCGAAACTAAAAAACTTTGATTACCGGATAAAAGGGTTCCCAGATTCCAATCCCTGTCAAATTCAATACTGTATAGCCGTTCAACAGAACTGAAATTCTGCTGAACAAATTGATAATTAGCGAAAGCATCTCCCTTCCATTTTTTTGAAAATAGCCTTTGTTTGGCATTTATTTTTCCCGCTAGACCTTGATTGTTGGTGTCGTCTAGCGAAGAAAATAGGTTTTTGTCATTATTGCTGATTGCCAATTCAAAATCAACCGCTGTTTTTTCTGTTGGCATGTATTTTCCCAAAAATGTGGCCACTTGAATTTTTGTTGGTGAAACCAAAGGAATAATTGGATCATAATTTCCCTGTAGGACAGCATTTACGGGTTCAATATACTCATAAATTCTCCCTAAGCCGACTGCATTTTTTAAAATGTAATTCCCTTTGTTGGAGCCCACTAAAGTGAATCGAACAGTGTACAATTCATCTTGTGGATTGTTGGAATATTCGAAATATTCTCTGCCCGCCAACACTTTTTTATACATCACTTTATTGTCAGAGTAGGAATCTACATAAGCGGAAGACGCCACCATCAAATCTGAATTGTCGCCTGCATCGACCAAGATTTGCGCTTGTTCTGCCGATAAATTTTGTTGCAATGGCTGGTTTTTCAAATCGCTTTCGGAATAGAGATAGCCACTAAAACCCCATTGTTTATTTTCGTGGGAGGCGCCTGCATAGGTTACAAATCGGGTGTAATTTCTATCGGAATATTGGTATTCTATGGCGATTCTCATTTCGGATGTGATGGTAAAAAGTGGCGTAAATACGATTTCACCGGCATTATAATCTATTGTATAATCATTGTTTTCTCCACGTTTCAATAAAATTCCATTGACGTAAACTCGTTCTGAACCCGAAATGACCAGCACATATAATTCACCATTTTGTCCTTTTAGTTTATAGGGACCTTGATTACCCTCTTGTCCCACAAAATTGCTTTTGGTATATTGTCCTCTGACCAAGGTTGCCGAGCCAAAAATATTTGTTTTGTTGTCTTCGGTTCCAAAATCGAAATTGGTCGCAATTCCCTGTACCTTTTTATTGAAATTGAGAAACTGTGTTTTCTTGTTTTCAAGAAACACATCTCCAGCTCGAATATTCCATTTATCGCTAAAAAGTTCCATAAAAATGTTGTCAAATTGATCGAGTTTTTGGGAATAGCCGCCATCCTGCAACGGAATATTACTGTCTTGCAACGAGGCGCGCAAACTCACGTTTTCAGAAAGTTTTCCAGTGATTTGTAAATCGAGATTTGAGTTTAAAACCGTATTTTGATTGTTGCCAATGGTAACGCCACGGGTGATGCTCCCGGAAGTATTCAGTCCATCAAAAGGGATGTTTTTTTTCTGGGGACTTTCTTCTATTTTGTATAATTTTTCTAAGGAAACTTCATTACTCAACACCCGACTAGGGTCGTAAATGTGGTATCCTTTGGTTATAAAATCGGGAAATTTCAAGAATTGAACGGTTATGGAATCTGTATTTGATAAAATTTTTTCCTTTAAAATCAATGTCCCTTTTTGGAAGTTTATTTTGTAGAATGAGGAATCAATCGGTTTTTCATTGGTGTCAAGCAATTTAAAAAAACTCGAATTAATGCTTGTGTTTTCGAGATGGATTGTGTCGCGAGATACGGGTATTTTTTTGGTTTGGTACAACAAATTGCTTTCCTGGGCTTTGAGTCCAGAAAAACAGCAAATTACCAATAAAAACAAGAGATTCTTCAACATAAATACTATAACTCGAAAGTATCAAAAGTAGTATTTATAATCGGTAAATTGTAATGTCGAAATTTTGATTTTAAATCAGCTTTTCGTCTGTAAACGAATATCTATAAGTGTTTATTTGTGATTTCTTCCGTTCCGGAAGGGCTAGAATTTAACTTTCCCTTGTCACAATTTGCATGGTTTCCCGGCTCACCTGTTTTAGAATCACTGTTTTGTTTTCTTCCACGGTTTGAGCCGCCTTTTCATCAAAATGGCGGATGGTGTACAAGGTTACATTTTCTGTGTATTCGACCTTAAATTTCTTGGACAGAATGGCATTCAAATCCCTGAAGTTGTCAAATTTATCCTCAATACAAACTGAAAAACTAATGGCCGAATTTTGGATTAAATTTACTTTTAGTTTGAATTTGTGGAACAAAGCAAAAATTTCGCTGATGTTTTCTTCCATAATGAAAGAAAAATCTATAGAGGAAAGAGAAATCAACAATTGGTTTCTTTTGACAATAAAGCAAGGTAAATAAGGTTCTAAGTCAGCACCTTTTGCAACACTTGTTCCTGACAACATCGGATTTATAAACGACTTTACATACAAAGGGATTTCCTTTTTTTGCAAGGGTTGCAGCGTTTTTGGGTGAATAACGGTCGCTCCGTAAAAGGCTAATTCAATGGCTTCTCGATACGAAATTTGGTTCAGTAAACTAGCGTTTTCAAAATAACGAGGATCGGCATTCATCACTCCGGGCACATCTTTCCAAATGGTTACGCTTTCGGCATTCAAGCAGTAGGCAAAAATAGCCGCAGTATAATCCGAACCTTCACGACCTAAAGTGGTGGTGAAATTGTTTTCATCTGAACCCAAGAATCCTTGGGTGATGTTCAATATTTTACGTTTTACGTTTTTGGCAATATTCTTTTGGGTCAATTCCCAGTCCACTTCGGCATCTCTATAATTAGAATCGGTTTTAACGAAGTTTCGCACATCCAGCCATTGTGTTTTGATGCCCATAAAGCTCATGAAATGACTCAAAATTGTAGTCGAAATCAATTCGCCATAACTCACTATTTGATCGTATACAAAATTGTAATTTGGTGATTTATTGTGCGCCAAAAAATATTCCAAATCTGAAAACTGCATGTTTACCGCGATAAACACTTCATTTTTGTCGTCCTCGAACAAGTCCAACAAGATCTGGTTGTGGTATTTTTTCACTTCCTGAACGGAGGATTGTAATGCTGGTGATTTTTCGAAATAGTTTTTTATTACCAATTCAAGGGCATTTGTGGTCTTTCCCATGGCAGAAACCACCAACAATATGTCTTCGTAACCCACTTTTTGTAAAACGTCATATACGTTTTTAATTCCTTCGGCATCTTTCACGGAAGCGCCACCAAATTTGAATACTCTCATGTTATTTTAGATTTTAGATTTCAGATTTCAGATTTTAAGTTTGAAACAAAAACCGAATATTTTATGCTTAATTTTAGATTTTAAAATCTAAATAGTTGTGTTTCTATCCCTCTCCTTCGAAGAAGATTTTTAATTCAATTTATTTTCGACGAAATAATTAATCGCGGCTTCGTCCATTTGTGCTACTCTCCAATCGCTTGACACTTTTGCACCTGATTTTTCATAAAATGCTATCGCTGGCGTATTCCAATCAAGCACATTCCATTCGATTCTTCGAACTTTATCTTTCCGGCCTTGCTTTATGATTTCAGAATAGAGTGCATAACCCACTCCAATACCTCGCATTTTATCTTTTACCACTAAATCTTCTAAGTGAATTGTTTTTCCTTTCCAGGTGGAATAGCGATAATAATACAAGGCGATTCCCAAGATCTGCTTACCTTGTTCGCCATCTGCAAGGTCTGATTCCACTTCGGCCACAAAAACATGAAATAGCGGCGTTGTGCCAAAACCATCACGAATCAAATCTTCGACAGTCACAAGAACGGCATCCGGTTCTTTTTCGAAATGGGCCAATTCCTGAATAAGTTCCAAGACGGCTTTCATGTCTTCGGGATTTCCTTTCCTTATAATCATCGTTTTGTTTTTAATATTTTTATCGGTATAAATTTCTATTTAAAACAAAAAAAGATCTCTTTAAAGCGCAAATATACAATACTGCCAAACTAAATAATTAGTATTCAAATTGTTTTCACAAAAAACCCGACATTTGTGACTTCAAAACAACTACAACGATTTCGAAATGGAAGAACACAACAAAACACTAGGTGAATTTATCATCGAAAACCAAACCGCTTTTCAATACTCTTCAGGTGAATTATCTCGAATTATCAACTCCATACGATTGGCCGCCAAGGTAGTCAACTACAAAGTGAATAAAGCGGGATTAGTAGATATTATTGGTGCTGCCGGGGAACAAAACATTCAAGGCGAAGATCAGCAAAAACTAGATGTTTATGCCAATGAAATTTTCATTCAAACTTTAATCAACCGTGAAATTGTATGCGGAATTGCATCCGAAGAAAATGATGAGTATATTACCGTACAAGGTTCTGATAATTGCCATAACAATAAATACGTAGTTTTAATGGATCCACTTGATGGTTCTTCTAATATAGATGTGAATGTTTCATTAGGAACGATTTTTTCTGTTTATAGGAGGATTACACCCATTGGCACGCCGGTTACTCTTGAGGATTTTTTGCAACCCGGAATCAATCAAGTTGCGGCTGGATATGTGATTTACGGCACCTCAACTATGTTGGTTTATACCACAGGTCACGGTGTAAACGGGTTTACTTTAAACCCTGCTATTGGTACATTTTATTTGTCGCATCCCAATATGAAATTTCCTTTAGACGGAAATATTTACTCAGTAAACGAAGGAAATTATGTTCATTTTCCGCAAGGGGTTAAAGATTACATTAAATATTGTCAGCTTGAAGAGGAGGAGAGACCTTATACTTCGCGATACATAGGCAGTTTGGTTTCGGATATTCACCGTAATATGATAAAAGGAGGAATTTATCTTTATCCAACAAGTACAAAATCTCCAAAAGGGAAATTGCGACTGCTATATGAATGCAATCCAATGGCTTTTATTGTAGAACAAGCCGGAGGGAAAGCTTCGGATGGTTTCGCCAGAATCATGGAAATTTTGCCTACCGAATTACACGAAAGAGTTCCTTTCTTTTGCGGCAGTCATAATATGGTCGCAAAAGCGGAAGATTTTATGCGATTGGCTAAACTGAGCAAATACTAGAATTAAAAAGAGCTTCCATTGGAAGCTCTTTTTATTATTTATTCATGTGCTCCATTTCGTAAATAAAAGTGTCAATATCTACTTTTTTATTTACTAATGAAAGTGCTTTGTCAACAATATAATTTACGTTTTCCGGAGTAAAACCGAGAGCCAATCCTAACCTTCTCAACAAAGAATCTTGCTTGTCCCCTAAATGGTGGTCTATATGAACCATTCTGGCCAAATCGTACAAGCGCTCTACTCTTTCGGTGCGCAAATAGGGTGGATTGATGGGGTATTTTAATGGATTTTTCAAAATTTCTTCATATTCCAGTTCTGAAATATCAAGATTTCGTGCCAGTCTGTCCAAAAAGGATTTTTCTTCAGGAGCAACCTTTCCGTCAGCAACTGCCACACGAACAATTGCAGAAAAATGCCCTTTATTTCTTTGTTTGAATTCGCTATCGAATAAATCTGAAATTGACATGGTTTTAAGTTTTAAATAGTCATATAAAGATACTATTAAATTCAATTTTAATGAAATATAATCTTACTTTTTTTAATTTAATTTAATAAAATTAATGACACAAAAAGTGTATTTATTGGCATCATTTCTGACTTTTTTCAAAATAAATTGTATGTTTGAACTCCCCTAATCTTTAAAACGATTCGCCATGTCAGAATTTTGGATTTATTTCGAAAAAGGGTTGCGGCATATTCTCAACTTATTTGCTTGCATACACATCTTGTTTCTAATTGCATTAACAGTTCCATATGCATTCAAAGATTGGAAAAGATTACTGCTTTTGATTTCCATTTTCACCGCAGGTCATACCATGGCTTTATTGCTTTCCGTTTTTGGGGTGATTATCGTAAAAGGCAATTTGTTGGAATTTTTAATTCCGACAACCATTCTTTTGGTGGCTTTTTTCAATATTTTTAATGTTGGAAAATCGTCGAAAAATACAAGTGTTAACCTGGTTGGCTTTGTCACTTTATTTTTTGGAATCCTACACGGACTCGGTTTTTCGGGTTATTTCAAATCCATCCTTGGAGGTCCCCCACAATCTAAAGTAGTACCAATAGTAGAGTTTGCATTGGGAATTGAGTCTTCTCAAGTAATTGTAGTCTTTGTTATATTACTACTTTCGTATAGTGTTCAAACAATCTTCCGATTTTCAAAACGAGATTGGATTTTAGTGATGTCGTCTTTTGTAATTGGCGTAGTTTTGCCAATGATTATAGAAAACGAAATTTGGAGTAGATAAAAAATAAAATGGAAAAGAAAAAATTAAATAAATACGACAAGGCCTATCTTCGAATTGCCAAAGAATGGAGTCTTTTGTCTTATTGCAAACGCAAACAAGTGGGAGCCATAATCGTTCGGGATAGAATGATTATCTCCGATGGATACAATGGAACGCCCTCCGGTTTTGAAAATTGTTGTGAAGACAATGAAGGTTTGACTAATTGGTATGTGCTCCACGCCGAAGCAAACGCAATTCTAAAAGTGGCACGATCGACACAAACCTGTGAAGGCGCTACGCTATACATAACCCTTTCGCCATGCAAGGAATGCAGTAAATTGATACATCAATCCGGAATAAAAAGAGTGGTTTATCAAACGGGTTACAAGGATACTTCTGGCGTCGATTTTCTTGTAAAAGCAGGTGTCGTCGTTGAACAGATTGAAGTTTTAGAATAGATGAAAATGGATTCCAAGTATTATCCTATACTTATTTTTGGTGCACTTGCCCTTGGCGTGGTTCTTGGAGGAGAATTGAATTACACGAATCAACCCCATTTTTTAGCCAGAAACAACGCCAAAAATAAATTGGATAAACTCATCGATTTTATCGATAACGAATATGTAGATGAGGTAAACTCTGATTCTATCGTAAATCTTACCCTTGACAAGATCTTGGCGCAACTTGACCCACATTCGGTTTATGTTCCGTCAAGCGAGCAGGCTGAAGTTGCCGAAAGCATGAAAGGTGATTTTGTAGGAATAGGGGTTAATTTTTATATGTATAAAGATTCCGTGGCGATAATAAAAACAGTCGAAAATGGTCCCTCAGAACGCGCGGGATTACAAGCGAGTGACCGAATTCTGTATGCCGACAAAACAAAGTTATTTGGCCGAAAATTACCGAATGACAGTTTGTTTGCAAAACTAAAGGGTAAAGAAGGATCCATAATTGAGGTCACGGTATACAGAAAATCAGAACACAAGAAAATTAAATTCAAAATAAAGCGGGGTGTTATTCCCTTAAAAACGGTAGACGTTGCTCAGCTCTTGGACGCAACTACCGGCTACATAAAAATAAATCGATTTGCTGAAACCACTTACGACGAGTTCAAAATTGGATTGGACGAATTGAAGCAACAAGGCGCAAACTCCTTGGTTATCGATCTTCGGGAAAATGGTGGCGGTTATATGGAACAAGCCATTGCCATTGCAGACGAATTGTTGAAAGAAAAGCAACTTATTGTTTTCACAAAAAACAAAAAGGGTACCATAGAAAAAACTTTTGCCACTAAAAGCGGAAGTTTCGAAAACGGAAAATTAGTTGTTTTAATCAATGAAAACAGTGCCTCGGCAAGTGAGATTCTGGCGGGAGCTATTCAAGATAACGATAGGGGAACCATTGTTGGCCGCCGCTCTTTCGGGAAAGGTCTGGTGCAGCGCGAAATGGATTTTGATGATGGATCTGCCGTGCGATTAACAGTTGCCAGATATTATACTCCCACGGGGCGCTCGATACAAAAGCCCTATTTGAAAGGGAATGAGGCTTATTTTAAGGAGTCAGAATCGCGCTTTCAAAATGGGGAATTGTATCATAAAGACAGTATAAAAACTCCAAAAACCCCAAAATTTAAAACCCCAAAAGGCAAAATTGTATACGGTGGAGGCGGAATTGTCCCTGATGTTTTTGTTCCGCTCGAAATGGAACAGGGTGACGAAAACACGACTTATTTATTGCAATCCGGTGTTTTGGGCCAATTTGTATTTGAGCAATTGGACCGTGAACGAAACGTTTTTAAAGGAATATCGTTTGAAAAATGCATGTCTAAAATAGATAAAACTGATTTGTATTTCAATTCGTTCCAAAAATACCTTTTCAAGAATGGATTGGATTTGGAAATTCACAAAAACAAGTCATTGATAAAAAGGTACATAGTAGCAGAATTTGCCCGACAATTATATGATGAAGATAAATATTATGAGATTGTATTAAAAGACGATAGGATGATTAAGAAGGTTTTGTCCGGGCATTCAATGCCGTAATTAAATAGGGTCTTCCTAATTCGATTGGCAGATATGCTACTTTCTGATGCTATCGTGAGCGTGTGTTTGAATACCACCATTCCATAAAGTAAGAATGTCGGTTGCCACGGCGGCACCGCTTCCTGCAGCAATTGCTACTTGACTTCTCCAGCCTGCCAAAGTTCCAATTACATAAATGCCTTCTGAAACTAAATGATCATTGTTTTTTAACTGTATTCTTTGCTTTTCGGGAAGTGATTTTTTGTGAGGTTCAACGAAATTCATTAACCCTTCAATCGCAAAGGTATTGGCAGAGCCAATTCCCACAACAATAATTTTGGATTTATACTTGTTTTTATTTGTGATGACAATAAATTCTGGGAATTTGCCACTGATTTCTAGAACTTTCTCATCGGGAATTTGTGTGATGTGAGGATAGGTATGGGATAGGTGTTGGGTACTTTTCGATAGCAAATCAGTTCCTAATGTGCCGGGAGCAATTCCGTAGGCATTATTGATAATGGCTTCTTGAAGTGAAGATGATTTTTGGTGCACAATGATTCCTATTTTTTTATCACTGACAAAGGGTTTATTCTTTGCAGAACCCAAAACAAGGGCGCATGACATTCCGGAAACGCCACCACCAATGATTAAAACATCAAATACCATTAAAATTTATCATTCATTTTTTCTTCAATTTTCTTTGACATTTTAAAAATTAAAAGAATTAGAACAGCACAAAGTGAAGCAGCAATTCCAATGAAAGCTACCATGCTGTTTCCCTCAAGAGGATGTTTGAAATCAAGTAGGCTAATATTAAAAACAATTAACCCTAATGCCAAAGACACCAAAACATTAGTAAAGATTTTCATAATATAGTTTTTTAAAATAAAAAAAGAAAGATTTCAGGACAACTTTTACTCTCAAATATTCCTTTCTAAAAAAGAAAGGTTGTTCTTAAATAAACGTTATAGGGTAAATTTATAAAAATTTATTTTACACGAACAAACCTTTAACATTAGCGGCAAATAATTTAACAGCAATGGCCAAAAGGACTACGCCAAAAGTCTTGCGAATAACCCCCAACCCAATCTCGCCCAACATTTTTTCTATTTTGGCCGATGATTTTAAGACGATATAAACCAAAACGATATTTAAAGTTATGGCAATAATTATATTTATGGTTTGGAATTCCGCTTTCAGGGATAAAAGAGTGGTCATGGTGCCTGCTCCAGCTATTAAAGGAAAAGCTAAAGGAACGATCGAAGCGGAACCTGCTGCTTCGTCACGATACAAACGAATTCCCAAAATCATTTCCAAAGCTAAAAAAAACAGTACAAACGAACCGGCTACGGCAAATGAATGAACATCAATTCCTATAAGATTTAAGAATTCCTCCCCTATAAAAAGAAAGACAATCATAATAATACCAGCCACTAAGGAGGCTTTTTCAGATTGAATATGACCATGTTTTGCTCTCAAATCAACAACAATAGGAATGGTTCCCACAATATCAATTACAGCAAAAAGAACCATGCCAACGGTAATTATTTCTTTAAAATTGATTTCCATGAATTTGGTTTAGGTAGTAAATGTATTCAATTTTGCAATTTAAAAATTAAATTATGAATGTTTTTTAGGTAAAATAAATCAATTAAACCATTGATAGTGATAGTATTGTTTTTTTTATTCCAATGAAAAAACGGGATTTATTCATTGTTTATAGGTGCTAGATATTCGAAATTTAGCATTCAATATTCAGAATTGCAAAGTATCTTTGCAAAATGTTTCAACTAGGAAAAACTATTATATCGGAAGATATTCTTGAAAAAGAATTTGTTTGTAATTTATCAGCTTGCAAAGGCGCATGTTGTGTCGATGGCGATGCCGGAGCACCATTAAACGAAGAAGAAACCAAAATTTTGGAAGCTATTTATCCTAAAATAAAACCATTTCTTCGCAAAGAAGGAATTGCGGCCATCGAGGCCCAAGGAACTTGGACAAAAGGCACCGATGGTGACCTTGAAACCCCTTTAATTGATAGTAAGGATTGCGCCTATGTCATTTTTGATGGCAAAACGGCACTTTGCGGAATCGAGCAAGCCTATAATCAAGGAGTAATTGACTGGAAAAAACCTGTTTCCTGTCATTTGTATCCTATTCGCGTGAAAGATTTCACGGAATTTGCCGCTGTCAATTATGATAAATGGGAAATTTGCGACGATGCCTGTTCTTTAGGCAAGGAACTAGAAGTTCCAGTATACAAATTTGTCAAAGAAGCACTCATTCGAAGATTTGGCGAAGATTGGTATTTAGAACTCGAAAAAGTGGCTCAAGAAATGAAAAAATAATTTTTTTAAAAATTGTAGTTTCGCAATTTTCACTTTATTTAAATCCCATATTTTATAGTACTTCGGCCTAATTTTAATTTATTAAAATATTGATTTTCAGCGAATTGATATTTACAATAAAAATAGTAGAATCCCTCACTATTGTTAAAAACTCTTGCCGATTGTGAATAAGTTTGGCTTTTAATAACCGCAAGAATTTATAATCTTTGTAATCAGCAGAAAGCATCATAATTCGTTAAAATCTCAAAAAAACAAAATAGCAATGTCAAAAGTCGAACCAATCTTACAAGAAAACAAAAATCGTTTCGTAATTTTTCCTATCAAGCACCAAGATATATGGGAATGGTATAAAAAAATGGAAGCCAGTTTCTGGACTGCTGAAGAAATAGATTTATCGCAAGATCTAAATGATTGGAATAACAAATTAAGCGATGACGAAAAGTATTTTGTAAAACATATTCTTGCTTTTTTTGCTGCGTCTGATGGAATTGTTAACGAGAATCTAGCTGAAAATTTCGTAAATGAAGTACAATACGCCGAAGCAAAATTCTTTTATGGTTTCCAGATTATGATGGAGAATATTCATAGCGAAACGTATTCACTTTTGATTGACACTTACGTAAAAGATGAGGTCGAAAAAGATGAATTATTCAATGCATTAGAAGTTTTTCCTGCTATAAAGAAAAAAGCAGACTGGGCTTTGAAATGGATAGAATCAGATTCGTTTGCAGAAAGATTAATCGCATTTGCAGCCGTTGAAGGGATTTTCTTTTCAGGCGCATTTTGTTCTATTTATTGGTTGAAAAAACGTGGATTGATGCCAGGATTAACCTTTTCTAACGAATTGATTTCTCGTGACGAAGGCGTTCATTGTGATTTTGCAGTGCATTTGCATAACCACCATTTGGTAAACAAAGTGTCGAAAAAACGAATTAGAGAAATTATTGTTGATGCTTTAACTATTGAAAGAGAATTCATTACCGAGTCGCTTCCAGTTAGTTTGATTG
This sequence comes from uncultured Flavobacterium sp., assembly GCA_964535705.1. GTDB lineage: Bacteria > Bacteroidota > Bacteroidia > Flavobacteriales > Flavobacteriaceae > Flavobacterium. The sequence goes on along the minus strand of CAZHVE010000009.1, from coordinate 9,770 downwards.
GAATGAATTCGGGATTGATGACGCAATATTTAGAATTTGTAACTGACAGATTATTAGTAGAATTAGGTTGCGAAAGAGAATACAACACAGCAAATCCTTTTGATTTTATGGACATGATATCCTTGCAAGGAAAAACTAATTTCTTTGAAAAGAAAGTTGCCGAATACCAAAAAGCAGGAGTAATGAATACTGATGTTGAAGCGCAAAAAATTACTTTCGACGCAGATTTTTAAAACTTCTTCTTTTTTATAAGATTGCAAAAAAACAAGAAGGATACTTTTTGTTTTTTTTAGCCCCGATTGGGGGGAAAATCCTTATGTGCCAAGTTTTGGCACCTAAGATTTGGAATGAAAGCGGGATTAGCTTCCCAAAATAGTAATACAAATTCACCAAAATAGGGAAGGGATTTTCTATTTTAAAAAACAGACAAGATTATGTACGTAGTAAAAAGAGACGGCCACAAGGAGCCAGTAATGTTTGACAAAATCACGGATAGGATTAAAAAACTATGTTATGGTTTAAATGATTTAGTGGATGCCGTGAAAGTGGCGATGCGAGTGATAGAAGGACTTTACGATGGAGTTTCAACGTCAGAATTAGATAATCTTGCTGCCGAAACCGCAGCTTCAATGACCATTGCGCATCCAGATTATGCACAATTGGCCGCCAGAATTGCCATTTCTAATTTGCATTCCAATACCAAAAAATCATTCTCGGAAACAATGAACGAAATGTATCATTATGTCAATCCGAGAAATGGACAGGAAGCACCCTTATTGTCTGAAGAGGTACATAAAGTAATTATGGAAAACGCCGAATTTTTGGATTCGCACATCATATACAACAGAGATTTTAATTACGATTATTTTGGATTCAAAACTTTGGAACGCTCGTATTTGCTTAAAATAAATGGGAAAATAGTCGAACGGCCACAGCATATGTTGATGCGTGTTTCGGTTGGAATTCACTTAGGGGATTTGAAATCGGTTATAGAAACGTATGACCTGATGTCAAAAAAATTCTTTACCCACGCTACTCCTACTTTATTTAATGCAGGAACTCCCAAACCCCAAATGTCCTCTTGTTTTCTGTTAGCAATGAAAGACGACAGTATCGACGGTATATATGACACTTTAAAAAACACTGCAAAAATATCGCAATCTGCCGGTGGTGTTGGACTTTCTATTCACAATGTTCGTGCAACGGGATCATATATTCGTGGAACCAATGGGACTTCGAACGGAATTGTACCGATGTTGAGAGTTTTTAATGATACCGCTCGTTATGTGGACCAAGGCGGTGGAAAACGTAAAGGTAGTTTTGCAATTTACATCGAAACTTGGCACGCCGATATTTTCGAATTCTTGGATTTGAAAAAGAATACCGGAAAAGAAGAAATGCGCGCTAGAGATTTATTCTTTGCGATGTGGACTTCTGATTTGTTTATGAAAAGAGTACAGGAAGATGGTTCTTGGACGCTAATGTGTCCGAACGAATGTCCAGGTTTGTATGACGTTCACGGAGAGGAATTCGAAAAAATGTACACAGATTACGAAAAAGCGGGCAAAGGTAGAAAAACCATCAAAGCTCACGAATTATGGGAGAAAATCCTAGAATCGCAAATCGAAACCGGAACACCTTATATGTTGTATAAAGATGCAGCAAACCGAAAATCAAACCAAAAAAATCTAGGAACCATTCGCTCTTCGAATTTGTGTACCGAGATTATGGAATACACCTCAAGTGACGAAATTGCGGTTTGTAATTTGGCTTCCATTTCGTTGCCCATGTTTGTGGAGAACAAACAATTCAACCACGAATTGCTATTTACCGTTACCAAACGTGTGACTAGAAACTTGAATAAGGTGATCGACAGAAATTACTATCCTGTAAAAGAAGCCGAAAATTCGAATATGCGTCACCGTCCAATTGGCCTAGGAGTGCAAGGTCTTGCCGATGCTTTCATTATGCTGCGTTTGCCTTTCACCGGTGATGAAGCCAAAAAATTAAACCAGGAAATTTTTGAAACCTTATACTTTGCAGCCGTAACCGCTTCAATGGAATTAGCTAAAGAAGAAGGTCCGTATTCTACTTTCAAAGGGTCGCCAATTTCGCAAGGGGAATTCCAACACAACCTCTGGGGAATGAAAGACGAAGAGCTTTCAGGACGATGGGATTGGTCATCCTTGAGAAAAGAAGTGATGAAACACGGTGTGAGAAACTCACTTTTGGTTGCACCAATGCCAACCGCCTCGACCTCACAGATTTTAGGCAACAATGAAGCATTCGAACCGTATACTTCTAATATCTATACCAGACGTGTGCTTTCGGGAGAGTTTATTGTGGTAAACAAGCATTTGTTGAATGACTTGGTAGAACGTGGACTTTGGAACGAAACTTTGAAGCAAGAATTGATGCGAAACAACGGCTCTGTCCAAGACTTGGATATTCCACAAGACTTGAAGGAATTGTACAAAACGGTTTGGGAAATGTCAATGAAAGATATTATTGATATGTCACGTCATCGTGGTTATTTTGTTGACCAATCGCAATCGTTGAACTTGTTTATGCAAAACGCCAATTATTCTAAATTGACCTCCATGCACTTCTATGCATGGCAATCAGGATTAAAAACGGGAATGTACTATTTGAGAACTAAAGCTGCCGTTGATGCGATTAAATTCACATTAAATAATGATAAAAAGGCAGAGCCTCTAGAAGTTACTGAACAACCCGCTACTGAACAAGCGTTGCAGCCCATAGCCGTTTTAGACGAACCCGCAGAAATGTCTCTAGAAGAATACCGAGCCATGATCGAATTGGCAAAAAATGCTGGTCCTGAAGATTGCGAAATGTGTGGGTCTTAAAAAATCCTAAATTAATTATAAAAACAGCCATCCTAATGATGGCTGTTTTTTTTTGAGTTGTTGTCTTTTACGCTTTCCATTTCCATCTTTTGCTTTTTTAAAGAAAAAACAAATGGATTTTCTCTTTAATCGAACCAGTTTCCCGCCATTATAAGTTCATTTTTAAAAAATAATTCACTATATTTGAGGGACTTATCGCTATAAAAAACGTTTTTCATAGACATTAAAAATCTTCAAAATGAAAAATAATCAATTCACCGTTACAGATGATGTATTGGCAACACGAGGGCAACGTTTTCTGAATTGCATCCTCGATTTATTGATTGTCCATACTATCTTGGTTAGCATTGCTACAACGATTGTTATCATTGGGGATATTACAAATAATTACAACTTATCAGGTTGGGTTGAATCGACAACAACTTTTCAAAGATTGTTTTTTTGGTTTGCGATTCTTTTTTCCTATTATTTTTTGACCGAAGCCTATTTTTCCAGAACTTTTGCCAAGTATTTCACCAAAACAATTGTGGTGGCAAAAGACGGTTCAAGACCAAAAACACATGCGATTATCATTCGAACACTTTCCCGTTTTATTCCTTTGGAATGCCTTACTTTTTTAGGAACTAACATAAGGGGATTGCACGATTTATTTTCAGATACTTATGTGGTGCGAAAACACGAGTTCAATCATAAAAAGGGAGCTGTTTTTGTTTCCTTGACAAAACCATAAAAATAGATTCAGCCGTCATTTTGATGGCTATTTTTGTTTAAAACAACTCCTTTTTCTTATATTCGCTAAATCTAAAATAGCACAATGAACTGGGAACAACTATTATCTTTAAAACGTCAAGGAGACACAAGTAAAAGATTAAGAATAGAGCAAGACGATACCCGTTTGGGATTTGAGGTTGATTATGACCGAATTATATTTTCGTCCGCATTCAGGAGTTTGCAAGATAAAACGCAGGTTATTCCACTATCCAAAACTGATTTTGTGCATACCAGATTAACACATAGTTTAGAAGTTTCGGTTGTTGGTCGTTCCATAGGAAGATTAGTTGGCAAAAAAATCATCGAAAAATATCCGCATCTAAAGGAAGTTCACGGTTTTCAGCCTAATGATTTTGGTGCGATTGTAGCCGCGGCTTCCTTGGCACACGACATAGGGAATCCGCCTTTTGGACATTCCGGTGAAAAAGCCATTGGGGAATATTTTTCCATCGGAAAAGGTCAACAATACAAAGACCAACTTTCGGCCAAAGAATGGCAGGATTTAATCGATTTTGAAGGAAATGCCAACGGATTTTCGGTACTTACAGCAAGTCGTCCCGGAATTGAAGGAGGATTGCGGATTTCGTATGCCACTTTGGGTGCTTACATGAAATATCCAAAAGAAAGTTTACCCAAAAAACCAACTCAAAATATCGCCGACAAGAAATACGGTTTTTTTCAATCTGACGCAGTATTCTTTGAAGAAGTGGCTTCAGAACTGGGGATGATTCCAAACAAAGACGGAAATGACATTGGATTCGAAAGACATCCTTTGGCGTATTTGGTTGAGGCTGCCGATGATATTTGTTACACGATTATCGACTTTGAAGACGGAATCAATCTAGGATTGGTTTCCGAAGATTTTGCCTTGGAGTATTTGATAAAATTGGTCAAAGACAGTATCGATTCTTCGAAATACAACTCCTTAACGACTAAGGAAGATCGAATTAGTTACTTGAGAGCCTTGGCAATTGGAAGTTTAATAAACGATGCGGTCAAAGTTTTTATCGAAAACGAAGAGTCAATTTTAGAGGGCAAATACCCGTATGCTTTGACGGACAGAAGTAAATATAAAGTCCAAATGGACGACATCATCAAGTTGAGCGTTAAAAAAATCTATCAAAGTCGGGAAGTGGTAGAGAAAGAAATTGTGGGTTACCAAATTATTCAAACCTTATTGGATAAATTTATCATCGCTTTCAATAATAAATTTGATGGGACTTCATCGAATTACGACAAATTAATATTAAAGATGCTGCCCGAAAAATTCTTGGAAGAAAAAGAGGATTTGTACAAAAGGCTGTTGCATATTTGCCATTACGTTTCCCTTTTGACTGATGGAAATGCCTTGGAATTGTTTGAAACCATCAACGGCCGGAAAACGAATTAAGGTTGTAACTCCGACAAGAATTCATCTCAATAGCTTGAAAAAATAGTGGCCAAACTGTCGATGTCAATTTTGCAATAGCGTTGTAGTTCTTCAACAGTTCCATGTTCGATAAATTCATCGGGAATTCCTAGATTTTCCATAATTTTGGTGTAGTTATTTTGTGCTGAAAACTCAAGAATGGCGCTGCCAAAACCTCCTTTAATGACACCGTCTTCAACGGTAATTACATGCTCAAACGAATTGAAAATAGTATGCAGTAATTTCTCATCTAAGGGTTTTACAAAGGCAAAATCATAATGGGCTATAGTTTCCGGATAATTCATTTTGGCTAAAGCCAGAGTCACATTATTCCCTATTGTTCCATTGGATAAAACAGCCGCTTTTGAGCCTTTTTTAAGGCAATTTGCTTCGCCAATTTCGATTTTTTCATACGGTTTTTGCCAATCTGCAATTTGACCGCGACCTCTCGGGTACCTGATGGCAATAGGATGGTTTAATCCCAATTGCGCAGTGTATAGAATGTTTCGCAACGCAATTTCGTTCAGCGGAGCGTAAATTATCATATTGGGAATGCAGCGCAAATAAGCCAAATCGAAAACACCATGATGCGTAGCACCGTCTTCGCCAACCAAACCCGACCTGTCCAAACAAAAAATCACGGGTAAATCCTGTAAAGCCACGTCGTGAATGACTTGGTCATAGGCTCGTTGTAAAAAAGTAGAATAAATATTGCAAAAAACTACCATTCCTTGCGTTGCCATTCCTGCTGAAAGTGTGACAGCATGTTGTTCGGCAATTCCAACGTCGAAGGCGCGTTTTGGGAAAGCGTCCATCATAAATTTAAGTGAACTACCCGATGGCATTGCAGGTGTGATTCCAATAATTTTTTCATTGGCTCTAGCCAAATCTAATACAGTCAAACCAAAAACATCTTGGTATTTTGGGGACAGATTTTCTTCTGATTTCAAAGGAATTTCCCCGGTGATTTTATCAAATTTTCCGGGTGCGTGATATTTTACCTGATCCTCTTCGGCTTGCTGTAAACCTTTCCCTTTTGTGGTAATGATATGAAGGAATTTTGGACCTTTCATTTTTTTAAGCCGTTTCAATTCCTTGATGACGGCAAAAATATCGTGTCCGTCTATTGGGCCTGAATAATCAAAATTCAGGGACTTAATCATGTTATTTTTCTTCGGATTTTTTCCTTCCTTCACGGCCGTGAGGTAGTTTTTCAACGCGCCAACACTTGGATCAATCCCAATGGCGTTGTCGTTGAGGATTACCAATAAATTAGCATCAGTAACACCTGCGTGATTTAATCCCTCGAATGCCATTCCGGATGCGATGGAAGCGTCACCGATAACGGATATGTGATGTTTTTCGAAATCTCCTTTTAAATTGGAGGCAATCGCCATTCCCAAAGCTGCTGAAATAGAAGTGGAAGAATGCCCTACGCCAAATGCATCGTAAACACTTTCGCTTCTTTTTGGAAAGCCTGAAATCCCGTTCATTTGACGGTTGGTGTGAAAATTTTCCCTTCTTCCGGTTACTATTTTGTGTCCATACGCTTGATGACCGACATCCCAAATCAATAAATCTTCGGGGGTGTTGAATACGTAATGTAGGGCAATCGTGAGTTCTACAACACCAAGGCTGGCGCCCAAATGGCCTTCTTTTACCGAAACAATATCAATAATAAAATCTCGCAATTCTTGGGCAACTTGAGGAAGTTGGACTTCATCTAGTTGGCGTAAATCGGTCGGATTATTGATGGTTGAAAGTAAATTCCCGGTCATAAAGCAAATGTACGAATTGAATTCTTATTTTTGTAATTATGGAAAACCCTTTCACCGACGAATATTTTATGAAGAAAGCCTTGCATGAGGCAGAAATGGCTTTTGAGAAGGATGAAATTCCTGTTGGCGCCCTTATTGTGATTGACAATAAAGTGATTGCCCGAGGTCATAATCTTACAGAAATGCTCAATGACGTTACCGCTCATGCCGAAATGCAGGCGATAACCGCTGCTGCCAATTTCTTGGGAGGAAAATATTTAACGGGTTGCACGTTGTATGTCACATTAGAACCTTGCCAAATGTGTGCCGGGGCTTTGTATTGGAGTCAGATTTCGAAAATAGTTTATGGAGCCAGTGACGAAAATCGCGGTTTTGAGAAAATGGGAACCCAATTGCATCCAAAAACTACCGTTGTTCGTGGAGTTTTGGCTGATGAGGCTTCGGAATTGATGAAGCGGTTTTTTGCTGAAAAAAGGAAATGATTTGATAAACAAATTACGCATTCTAGATGTAATTCTCAACTTTTCACAAAGCTTCCAGCCTTCAAAACGTTGGAAGTTTTATAGGCAGATTCTTAAAAGAGATAACGAAGAACTAGGCACGAGCGTAGCGAACTGGCAAAGCAAATAGCCCTAAAAAGATTAGTGTCTTATTTATAATCTTGCATAAGATACACGTAAAGGTTGCGAACTTCTCTCCCGCTGCGATATTGCTTGATGATTCTTGGTTTATTTATTTTCTCGAATTGTGATGCGTAAATAAGATTGGGGTCGCTATAATTATTAGAAACGGTTATGAAATATGCATCACCTCCTTTTTCGAGCGGTTTTCGGTATTGGTTCAGCCAATGATAAGTATGAATATCTTCTAGCTTCCCTATTGCAACAAAATCCATTTTCAGTGGTTGAGCTATATAATTATCTATATGGGCTGCTGGAAACCATTTATTATTAACGATAAAATTAGTTTTGGTTTGAGCTGTTGCTATATCACTTTGATGTATTTTGTCAAATTCTGTTTTAAAGTAATTCCAGTCGTACATATCCAAAGTGGCATCTTTTCCTCCTAAAGTTATTTCTGTTTTATCTCCCAAAGTGCCTGGGTAAAAACGGATTAGGAGTATGCCTAAAAAACTAATACCAATTATTAAGTACAAAGTATAAGGGATTAGTTTTTGTAATTTGGTTTTTGCATCTGATAAATAGCAAGAAGTAAGTATAATTAGCGTCGTGTATCCTGGACCTGACCAATGCGGCAAGGTTTCTCGGAATAATGAAATAAAAAGTAGTCCTCCAATTAGAGGTAAACTCAAAAATAGTAATATTCGAGTATGGGGAATGGCAATAGCGATTTTGTTTTTCCCGCAAGCTATCAAACTACAAATGATTAGAAAATAATTAACGGGATTGTTATAGAGCATTCCTCCAAAAAATTCTCTAATAAAACTATTAAAATTAATGCCACTATTGATTGCTACCCGTTTGCTGTGAAAACTATAAGTGATAAAATTATTATCGATATTCCAAAATAATATGGGAGAAATGATGGCGGCCGTTATAAGAATAGCAAGGTAAAAGTAGCCGTTCGTAAGTGTTTTTCGGTCGAAAAGCAAAACATATAAACCATAACCAAGCCATAGAAAAACGCCGTGTACCTTGCTCATGATACAAAATCCAGTGCATAATCCAAACAGTAATAAATAATATTTCTTTGATAAAGATTTATTTTCAGGATGGACAATATTTATTAAAAAATAAATGCTTCCCATCCAGAAAAATAGTTGAGGTGCATCTGGCAGTATAAAAACTCCCGCAATAATACTGGAGTAAATGGATACGGAATAAAGTATCGCTGCTATCATTCCACTTTTTTCGTCTTTTATTTTTTTTGCAATAGCATAAATAAAATAAGTGTTTACGGCAGCTAAAAGAATTGCGCCCAAGCGAATGAAAAAGTCGGACGTTAAAATTAAATTTAGACTAGTCAATTTAATTAATAGAGCCACCAATGGCGGATGGTCAAAATAATTCCATTGCAGATGCCGAGCGTAAGTAATATAATACACTTCGTCATTGCCCAGCCCTATAAATGCTGCAATAAAGCAACGAATTAAAGTAGCAATAAGAATTAAAAGGCTGATATTTTTCTTTAGAATTGACATTAATTATGAAAAGTATAAAATGAATTGGCTATAAAATTCCACAAGGAAATTATGATTGTTACGAAGATTTTGCATGCATAAAAATTTAGGGTTGTTTTCTTTTGCAAAAAATAAAGTAACCCTGTGTTGAGTCCAAAACCAATAATTGAAATTAGCAAAAAACTCAGAAATTGGATTCCAATATTAGGGTCTTGATTTTGAAAAGTAAATATTCTGTTTAAGAAATAATTATTGGTTACCCCAAATACAAACCCAATACCATTGGCTACATATTTATTAATTTTCAACATTTCTTTGCAAAGCCAGGTTATGGAGAAGTCTATAATGAGTCCTGATAAACCAACTGCTCCAAACTTTAAAAACCGTAAAATGTCCATTTATTATTGGCTTTATCTGCGTTTAGAAAAGAAATTGATATTGTTGCTTATTCTATTTTTTACAAGCGGTGATTGAATCATTTTTCGTACCCATATAATAGATAAAGTGCCAAAAACAATTCCAATAATTGCCCCAAAAAGCACATCAATCAAAAAGTGATGCCCCAAATAAATTCGGGAGTAACCTACAAAAACACTCATTATAAAAGCAAATATACAAATTGTTATTTTTTTCCAATAAATAGAACAAACGGTAGCTAATGCAAAAATGGAAGCAGTGTGTCCTGAGGGAAAACTGCGATAACCTATTCTAGAAGTAGCAAATGTATCAATATAATAGTGTAAATGATGTACTTCAAAATATACTTTAGGTCTTGGAGAGTCAATTAAATTTTTGATTATTTGAGA
>CAZHVE010000008.1:0-46960 GCA_964535705.1 uncultured Flavobacterium sp. | reverse complement strand
CTACGATAAAAACAATTAATAAAAATGGAATAGCTGCGGTTTTGAAAAAAGCACAGTCAGAAGGATTTATTAAATAATCCATTCCAAAATAAAAAAATAGCAAGATGGCAAAGAAAGGTAATAGAATCCAGGTAATTTTAGAATGTACTGAACACAAAACATCAGGTGTTGCAGGAACTTCAAGATACATAACAACAAAGAACAAAAAAAATACTCCAGACAGATTAGAGATTAAAAAATTTAATCCAATCTTGAAACGTGTAACTGTTCACAAGGAAATTAAATAATAATTAGAGATTTTAAGGAGTCAAAAATGCTCAGCTTTTACAAACTCTTTTAAAATACAATATACACATTTGAATCATGGCAAAGAAAACCGTAGCATCCTTACAAACATCTTCTAAGAGATTATCAAAAGCCATCAAAATGGTAAAATCTCCAAAAACTGGTGCGTATACATTCGTAGAATCTATTATGGCTCCTGAAGCAGTTGATGAATTCTTGAAAAAGAAATAATCTAAATAGCATTATATAGAAAAGCTACTTTCATTCGGAAGTAGCTTTTTTATTTTCTATATTTACCGCTTAATTTTTTGGATTATTACTTGCTATAAAATCTAACAATCTAATAGTCCAACTATCCAATAATCAGTAAAATGAGTTTTTTTAAAAAAATATTTTCATCCGAAAAAAAGGAATCGACCTTAAATGTACAAGAGAAGCAGACTTTAGATAAAGGTTTAGAAAAATCAAAAACATCCTTCTTTTCAAAGTTAACCAAAGCTGTTGCCGGTAAATCAAAGGTTGACGACGAAGTGCTTGATAATTTGGAAGAAATCCTTGTTTCTTCAGACGTAGGTGTGAATACCACCCTAAAAATAATTACTCGAATCGAAAAACGTGTTGCTGAAGATAAATTTCTCGGAACTGCAGAACTCAACCAAATTCTTCGGGAAGAAATTGCGGGTTTACTTTCTGAAACCAATTCTGGAGAAGCCACTGAATTTGTAATTCCAATAACTACAAAACCTTATGTTTTGATGGTTGTAGGTGTTAATGGAGTTGGCAAAACCACCACCATTGGTAAACTTGCCTACCAATTCAAAAAAGCAGGTTATAAAGTGGTTCTTGGCGCAGCCGATACTTTTCGTGCGGCGGCAATTGATCAATTGCAAATATGGGCAGATAGGGTAGGCGTTCCCATCGTAAGACAAAATATGGGAAGCGATCCGGCATCGGTGGCTTTTGATACTTTACAATCCGCAGTGGCACAAGATGCCGACATCGTAATCATTGATACTGCTGGGCGTTTGCATAATAAAGTCAACCTGATGAACGAATTGACAAAAGTAAAACGAGTGATGCAAAAAGTAGTTGGCGATGCACCACATGATGTTTTATTGGTAATTGACGGATCAACAGGACAAAATGCTTTCGAACAGGCCAAACAATTTACTGCAGCCACCGAAGTGACTTCGCTTGCTGTTACAAAACTCGATGGAACTGCCAAAGGCGGTGTTGTTATTGGAATCTCGGACCAATTCCAAATTCCAGTTAAATACATTGGAGTAGGGGAAGCAATCGAAGACTTACAGGTCTTTAATAAATATGAGTTTGTAGATAGTTTTTTCAAATAAAGCAGCTTTAATAATAGCACGATGAAATTTTCCTCTTTCAAAAATAGTAGTCCTTTTTTTCTCTATTTATTGAGTATTATTTCTTTTGTTTTGGCGAATGTCATTAGGGACAAAAGTAACTTCTTGTATGCTATTTTACTGGTTTTAGGTGCATGCTTCTTTATTTTTGGGTTTATGAAAAGAATGAAAAGCAAGTAGAAGGGTAATTGAATACTTTATTTAATATGAAAAATACATTCGGAATTCTGTTTTTATCACTTCTTTTTATCTCTTGTCAGCAAAAGATAAAACCTGAGGATATTTCCAAAATTAATGGGTATTGGGAAATAGAGAAAGTAGTTTTTGACCAAGGAAAGGACAAGGAATACGGGATAAACGAGAGTTATGATTATTTCCAAATTGACAAGATTAACAACGGTTTCAGAAAGAAAGTAGTACCGCAATTAGATGGTACTTTTGTAGTCAATAATTCTCAGGAAAGCGTGAAAGTTCGATTCGAAGATAACAAAGCTTTTATAGATTATTCAACCCCTTATGCGAAATGGAGCGAGGAGTTGGTAGCTATTTCGAATGATGAATTAGTTCTTAAAAACGCTGAGAAAAAGGAGTATCATTACAAGAAAGCAGGACCAATACATATACTGTACGATGGCAAAAAGGCTAAATAATCAAAGCACCGTTGGGGATGTTTTGAAACAAATTATCCAAGCCAACAAATTACAACCCGGAATGGATCAAATTGATGTCAAAGAGGCCTGGAAAAATCTTATGGGCAACGGCGTGAACCATTATACGAAGAATGTGGTTTTAAAAGGAAGCACTTTATATGTCGAACTCAGTTCGGCAGTTTTGCGGGAAGAATTAAGTCACGGAAAATTTAAAATAGTCACTATGATTAATGAAGAATTGAGGCGTGATGTAGTGAAGGATTTAGTTTTGAGATAGGAATTTTAGATTTTAGAGTTCTGATTTTAGATTGTTGTGATTGTAAATAAAAAATCCCGTTTCAAATTGAAAAGGGATTTTCTTTTTTGTATGATTTTTTAAATCTAAACTCAGAACTCTAAAATTAAAACTGCTCTCTTCCTGCAAAATGAAAAGCACCTTCAATAGCTGCATTTTCATCACTGTCAGAACCGTGAACCGCATTTTCGCCCATCGAAGTGGCATACGCTTTGCGGATAGTTCCTTCTGCAGCTGCAGCTGGATTTGTGGCTCCAATCAAAGTTCTGAAATCTTCAACAGCGTTATTTTTTTCCAAAATTGCAGCAACAATAGGACCTCGGCTCATAAATTCCACTAATTCACCATAGAAAGGTCTTTCGGCGTGAACAGCATAAAAGGCGCGAGCATCTGCCAAGGTTAATTGGGTTAATTTCAAGGAAACAATCTTGAAACCACCGTTGGTAATCATTGCCAATATATTTCCGATGTGTCCGTTTGCAACCGCATCCGGTTTAATCATTGTAAAAGTTCTATTTGTTGCCATTTTTTATTTTTTTAATTTTGTGCAAAAATAGACATTTTTATGAATTGATTTTAATAAATCGACAATTAAAAAGGGGAAAAACGAAGAATTTAGAGCAAGATAACATCAAATGAAGTGTCAAGTGGTTTGAGCTGTCCCATTAATTTTTGAATGAATAGGTCTCCATATTCTAAATAAAATTCCGAAAAATTGGCTTGGCGTTCCTGTAAACTTTGGTTAGGAAACAATTCGTTTTGCAAATCGGTGATTCTCTTTAGCTCATCGGAATACTTTCTTTTTTGAGCTTTCAACAGGCGTTTCTCCAAATTTTCCAAACCTTTTATTTGTTTCGCTTCTTGCGCTTTTATAGCTCCAAAAAAGGAATCATCTGTTTTTTTTGCTAAATCCAGAAGAGCTTCGAATTGTTTTCGGAGGTGTTCCTTTTGTGGGCTAAAGTCAATAGGAAATTCGGATAATGCTCTTGTTTTCGCATTAACCAAATCCTTTTGTTTGGAGAATAAATCACTCCAAGTTAATCCTAATTTGTCCGCTTTTTTTACCTGTTTTTCGGTTGCTAATAGGACTGAATTTCTCAGTAAAAGTATCGGAAAGGTGACTTTTACGGCATTGAAAAAAGATTTCAGTTCCAGCCAATAGGCGATTTCTCCGCCTCCGCCAATGTAACATAAATTAGGCAAAATCACTTCTTGGTACAAAGGCCGCAAAATGACATTAGGACTGAATTTTTCCGGATGTTTTTCTAGCAAGGAAAAGATTTCTTTTTCCGAAAACTCCATTTGGGTGTTGTTTACTTTGTACTTTCCGTTTTCGAAAATGATGCGTTCCCGCAAATTGTCCTCCACATAAAACAAATTGATTTCCCGGGGATTGACTTGAATGGTATAGTCTTTTAGTTTTTTGGCAGTTTCAAGAACCTGTTTATAGGATGTTTGTTGCGCCAATTCTTCCTTAATATATGGAATAAATATTCGTTTTAAATCGGTATTATCGGCGTCGAGTATCACCAAGCCGTATTTTACAAAAAGTACGTTTGCTAAATGACGCGTGGCTTCGGCCAAATTGGAATGGTTGAGATAAGCTTCTTGGAATATTTTTTTTATGGCGTTGGCATTGGTGCTAGAGCCCAATTCGCTCGCGTAAACTTGAAAAAAATCACCCAAACCTTCAGTAGATAAACGCCCAACTGGTCCTGAACTTTCCTTGTTCCAGTGAAACTTCCGACCTTTAAAATTGAAGTAATTGATTTCGTCAAAATCGTGATCTTCAGTTGCCATCCAATAGATGGGAACGAAATTATAGTTTGGATATTTCTCCTTGAGTTCCTTGGATAAATTGATGGTAGATATAATTTTGTATAAAAAATACAAGGGGCCGGTAGATAAATTCAGTTGATGACCGGTTGTAATGGTGTAAGTATTTGAATTTAGTAATAATTCAATATTTTGTTTGGTTTGAGTAGATATAGAAATTTTAGAATATTGTTGTTTCAATACCGAAACTAAAATTTCTCTATTTTCATAGGCATAACTAGTTTTTTTTTCCTGAACTTGCGCCTCAAAATTTTCAAGACTTGGGAAGCGATTGTAGAGAGACTTTGTATTAGATTTTTGGTCTAAATAATCATTCATCAAAGGCGAGAAATAACCGGATTTTTGATAGCTGATAGAGTCCGTTGGCATAGTGGGATTAATTTGGAGTAAAAATACCAAAAATTATTGGAACTAAATATTTGCTACTTTCAAATAATAACCTCATTTTTATCGAAATTATTATAACATTAAAATGAAAGAAAATCCAAGTCCGAATAAAGTAAATTCTTTAAAACATGTTCTTTTTGGTAGTTTAATTGGCACCACCATTGAGTTTTTCGATTTTTATATTTTTGCTAATGCTGCTGTATTGGTTTTTCCACAACTGTTTTTCCCAGGATCTGATTCTACTATTTCAACAATTGAGTCATTAGCGACTTTCTCGATTGCATTTTTTGCTCGCCCTATAGGCTCTGCAGTTTTTGGCCATTATGGGGATAAAATAGGAAGAAAAGCAACATTAGTGGCAGCCTTATTGACGATGGGGGTTTCGACCGTTGCTATTGGATTTCTTCCCACTTATGCCAGCATAGGGATTGTTGCGCCTTTATTGTTAATGGTTTGTAGGTTTGGTCAAGGATTAGGACTTGGTGGCGAATGGGGAGGAGCCGTTTTATTGGCCATCGAAAACGCACCTCCCGGAAAAAGAGCCTGGTACGGTATGTTTCCTCAATTGGGAGCGCCCATTGGTTTGTTGCTTTCTGGAGGAACATTCCTTTTGTTGAGTGATAACATGACAAACGAGCAATTTTTTGATTACGGTTGGAGAATTCCTTTTATAGCCAGTGCTGTATTAGTTGTAGTTGGATTTTACATTCGATTGAAAATTACAGAAACACCTGCGTTTCTTACTTCTTTGGAAACGAATAAAAAAGTGCAAATTCCTTTGCTAACCTTGTTGAAGTCTTACCGCCGAGAACTCGTTTTTGGTACTCTAGCCGCTGTAACTACCTTTTTGACTTTCTATTTATTGACTGTTTTTTCTTTGAGTTGGGCCGGCACCGAATTAGGTTATGCCCGACGTGACCTTCTTATTATGCAACTTTTTTCCGTTTTTTTCTTTGGAATATCCATCCCTATTTCAGCACTTTTAGCCGATAGATTTGGTCGAAGATTAGTGCTAATTGTTTTTTCGGTTGCTATTGCCTTGTTTGGATTTACCTTTTCTTTACTTTTGGGTTCTGGAAACGCAACATTAATCACACTATTTTTGTGTTTAGGAATGACCCTGATGGGATTAACTTACGGGCCTTTAGGAACCTATCTTTCAGAATTATTTCCTACTCATTTGCGCTATTCAGGAGCTTCGATTACGTTTAATTCCGCAGGGATAATTGGAGCGGCTTTTGCCCCTATAATTGCCATTTGGACGGCTAAAAATTATGGTATAACTTATGTAGGCTTTTATTTAACAGCCGCTGCCATTATCACATTATGCTCCCTTTTGCTAATCAGTAAAAAGGAACATCAGTTTTAATCAGTTGATTTTGGTTTTCAGAAGTTATTACCAAAATAGTTTTTAAAGAAATAAGTCATAAAGTTATTTATTGCCCTTATTTTTGCCCAAAACAATCCCTTTTGAAAACCAAAGTATTTCTCATCACGCCGCCCTTTACCCAACTGAATACTCCGTATCCAGCAACAGCTTATATCAAAGGTTTTCTAAATACCAAAAATATTTCTGCAACTCAAGCGGATTTGGGTATCGAAGTGATTTTGAGATTGTTTTCGAAAGAAGGATTAAAGGATTTATTTCAAACCGACAACCGACAACCGACAACCGACAACTGTAAACGAATCCTCGCCCTAAAAGACGAATACATCAAAACCATTGATTCGGTGATTGCTTTTTTGCAAGGGAAAAACCCAACATTGGCACTTCAAATTTGTCAGGAAGATTTTTTGCCGGAGGCTTCTCGTTTCGTACAATTAGAAGAATTGGATTGGGCTTTCGGAACAATGGGAACTCAGGATAAGGCCAAACATTTAGCGACTTTATACCTCGAAGATATTTCCGATTTTATTGTGGAATGTGTAGATGAAAATTTTGGGTTTAGTCGGTATGCGGAACGTTTGGGCAGAAGCGCGAATTCTTTCGACGAATTGTACCAAGCTTTACAACAAAAACCAACCTATATAGATGAACTATTAATTTCGATTTTAGCATTAAAAATAGAGGCCATTCAACCTGAATTATTCTTGATTTCGGTCCCGTTTCCCGGAAATTTGTATGCTGCTTTTCGTTCGGCTCAATATGTAAAAAAATACTATCCCAATATTAAAATTGCTATGGGGGGCGGTTTTCCAAATACGGAATTGCGTTCGCTTTCTGACACTCGTGTTTTTGAGTTTTTCGATTATATCACTTTGGATGATGGCGAATTACCTGTTGAGTTACTCGTAAATGAAGTTTGTCACCCTGAGCTTGTCGAAGGGCAATTTAAAAGAACTTTTCTTCTTGAAAACGGTAAAGTAGTTTATAAAAACAATTCATTAAAACCTGACTACAAACAATCCGAATTCGGAACACCCGATTATTCCGATTTATTTTTAGATAAATACATTTCTGTTATTGAAATCGTGAATCCAATGCACCGAATGTGGAGTGACGGTCGATGGAACAAGCTTACCATGGCACACGGTTGCTATTGGGGAAAGTGTACTTTTTGCGATATTTCATTAGATTATATTAAACTTTACGAACCCATCGCCGCGAATTTATTGTGCAATCGAATGGAGGAAATGATTGCTCAAACGGGAGAAAATGGATTTCATTTTGTGGATGAAGCCGCACCTCCAGCCTTAATGAAAGCGTTGGCACTAGAAATCCTTCGCAGAAAACTAGTGGTTACGTGGTGGACCAACATTCGATTTGAGAAAAGTTTTATCAAAGATTTATGTTTGTTGCTTAAGGCTTCGGGATGTATTGCCGTTTCGGGGGGGCTCGAAGTGGCTTCGGACCGGTTGTTGAAACTCATCGACAAAGGCGTAACGGTAGCACAAGTGGCAAAAGTCACCCGAAATTTCACCGAAGCCGGAATCATGGTACACGCTTATTTGATGTACGGCTATCCAACACAAACGGTTCAGGAAACGGTGGACAGTCTCGAAATGGTACGGCAATTGTTTGAAGTGGGTGTTTTACAGTCTGGGTTTTGGCATCAATTTGCCATGACGGCACACAGTCCGGTGGGAATGTATCCGGAAAAATTTGGCGTTGTTAAGGAAACGGAAACCATTGGGGCTTTTGCTAATAACGACATTAATTATGTCGACAAAACAGGAATCGACCACGATAAATTCAGTTTCGGATTAAAGAAATCGCTCTATAATTTTATGCATGGCATTTGCTTTGATTATGAGTTGCAGGAATGGTTCGATTTTAAAATCCCGAAAACAAAAATCGCAGATGATTTTATATTGAATGCGCTTTCTGAAGAAAATGACTTTTCTGTTAAGTCTAATTCAAAAGTGCTTTGGCTTGGCGGAACACCTTCTGTTTCATATTTCACAAAATCCAAAAAAGGAAATTCTTGGGAAATGATGACTTTAACTTTTCATGATAAGAAAGAAAGTCTTACCATACAAACCAATAAAAATGAAGGAGAATGGTTGGTAAAAACCTTAGAAAAACTAACTATTTCTCACACTAAAACACTTTCTTTTCAAGACTTAAAATCTGATTTTGAAACTACTTTTGAAGATTTCGAATTGTTTTGGTACTCAAAACCAGTAAATACTTTACGTGAATTTGGGTTATTAGTTCTGTAAAGTCAATAATTTGAATTTTAATCATTTTGAGCACTGCTATTTTAGTAATTTGGTTTTACAATTATAGACTAAATACCGATTATTATAACACCAATTCTTATTCTAATTTTGTATTTAATAGGTTGTAAATTAGTAATAATAATTTAACAAATGTTAATCTTAGATGAATTAAAATATATACTATATTAGCAACTTAAATATTAAATAAATTGAAAAAAAACTATCTAATCATTTTATTATTAACTATTAATTTGGGTTTTTCCCAAAACAATAGTAATTTTGATGTAGCTAGAAAAGGAAGTTTATCTGAGATAAAATTGCTTTTTGGAAATGATAAAAGTGTTGTTAATGCTATTGATGAAAAGGGTTCAAGCATGTTAATTCTGGCTTGCTACCGGGGAAACCATGATGTAGCAAAATTTTTAATTGAGAACGGAGCCGATTTGAATTATGTTTCTGTAAATGGAACTGCTTTAATGGCTTGTGTTTTTAAAAGTGAGTTTGAATTGGTTGATGAATTGTTGAAAAAAAATATTAATCTGGATCTTACAGATACCAACGGACAAACTGCCTTAATGCTAGCGGTTCAATTTACAAGTGTTGAAATGGTCAAAAAATTAGTTTTTGCGGGAGCGAATAAAGCATTAAAATGCAAACAAGATAAAACAGCTTTTGAATATGCCGTTTTTTCTAATAGTGAAGAAATTATAAACTTATTAAAATAAATTACTATGAAAAAAATTACTAGCCTATTATTTTGTTTTTTGTTTTTATCCTCATTTTCGCAAAGTAAATCTACAGGTGATATTTCTTTTATCAATGGTCTTACAGCAAATTTCACCTTAAACAAGACTACCGCAAAAGTAACCCTAGTTTTAAAGGGGCCATCGGATCGATGGTTTGGATTAGGGTTAGGTGTTGTGCAGTTTTTTGGAATGTCAGCAGGAGATGTTTTGGTTTACACCACCTCGTTAACGGATAGAAATTTTGTTGGTTATGCATCTCCTTCAAGTGATGTTCAAGATTGGACAACGGTGAGTAATCCCACTCCTGTAGCAGGTGTAAGAACTTTAACGTTAGAGAGAAATCTAGAAAATTCCGATTCTAAAGATCTTCAATTGCCATACGACACTACAAATTCCATAAATTTAGTTGGCGTTAGAGCATCCGTTGCAACAACCGGCTTAAGTAGCGGTCACGTTTATGTATATAATACGGGAACCTTTAGTACTCTTGGAGTCGAAGATTTTTCTTTAAACGCAACATCTATTTATCCAAATCCTGCTTCGGGAGCATTTTATATAAAAACTAAAACCAACTTATCTAAAGTAAACCTCTATAACCAAACAGGTGCGTTGGTGAGAACAATTAAGGTTACTGACTATTCTAAAGAAGTTGAACTGAGTGTAAGTAATGTGCAAGCTGGAGTTTACTTTTTAGAATTACAAAATGATTCTGAAAAATCTTGGAAAAAAGTTATTGTCAATTAGAATTATTTAAATCAAAAATATATAGAGTTTATTTTAATGTAAACTCTATTTTTTTTTAGAACTATGGGTAAAAAACTTAAAATAATTTTGGTATTTGGTGCAGTACTATTTATAGGATTTCTTTCGTATAATTATATTATGACTGGAGGTGCACGAGATATAGAAAATGAAGCATCTGAGTTTAATGTATCGGCAAGCGATGTTTTTGACGAATTTTCTAGCAATTCTCAAATGGCCACATCTAAATATTTAAACAAAGCGGTTGAGATTACTGGAAAAGTTACTAACGTTGGTGAAAATGTAATTACATTAGACGGAAAAGTTTCTTGTCAATTGCAAGTCTCGGAACAGGTCATACTTAATAGTCAACTAAAAATAAAAGGGAGAGTTACAGGTTATGATGACCTATTAGAAGAGTTAAAATTAGATCAATGTTTGGTCATAAAATAGAGTTAAAAAAATGAATATATCTAAAATTGCGTTCTCATTAATTTTACTTTTTTCGTTCTTTGCTACTACTGCGCAAGATGATTTGTTCAAAGAGTTGGATACTGATACAATTTCTAAAAAAGAAATTGAAACGGCTTCTTTCAAAGGATTGCAAGTTTGTACAATGCAATCAACAAAACTGGCTTCTAAAGGAGAATGGTATTTTATAGTAGCACATCGTTTTGGAGATTTAACAGAAGGATTTGATAACTTCTTTGGGTTCGATAATGCTAATAGTAAAATTGGCGGTCTTTACGGTGCGACAGAATGGTTAACCGTCGGGTTTTCTAGACATACCCTAAATAAAAATTATGAGTTTACTGCAAAATATAAATTTGCGAATCAAGAAGTAAATGGTTTTCCGGTAACTATTGTAGGTTATAATACGATGGATATTAATTCGCAGCTAAGTGAAGATGAATTTCCGCTCTTAAAAGCAACTAATCGTTTTGCTTTTAGTACGCAATTGCCAATTTCTAGAAAATTCTCGAATTCTTTTTCGGCAGAATTGAATCCAATTTATGTTCATAAAAATTTGTATGAGCCTATGTTTGAAGAATCAGATAATTTCCTTTTAGCCGTTGGTGGAAGATATAAATTATCAAAAAGGATTAGTCTTAATATGGAATACGCGTTTAGATTGAATGCAAGAGAAACAAGTTTGTATCAAAATCCAGCAACAATTGGTTTGGACATAGAAACTGGTGGTCATGTATTTCAATTGGTTTTTTCGAATAGTCAGGCAATGAATGATATTACTTATTTTACAAACGCTAACGGACTTACAGACGGTAAAGGAATTTATTTTGGGTTTAACTTATATAGAGTATTTTAATTATGAAAACTATAAAAATTATTTTTATTCTGATGATTACTTTTTATGTTGGGTTTTCATGTGATTCATATACTTATGATGAAATTTCAGGTGAAGTCAATAATCCGACATACACTTTGAATGTTAAACCGATTATTGCGAATAATTGCCTTTCTTGCCATAGTGCAGCTGGAGCGCAATATCCTACAATGGAATCTTATGTGCAACTAAGAGAGGCTACTGAAATTGGAAGTGTAATTTGCAGAATTGATGATAAATCTTGTGGCGCAGTTATGCCACAAAGCGGAAGAATGCCTCAGACCAATATTAATACCATCAAGAAATGGGCTGCGAATGGATATCCTAATTAAAATTGAATTATTATGATAAAGAATATAACTTTACTTGTATGTTTGATTGTATCATCTGCTTTGTTTTCTCAAAAGATGATAACCCGTTCAGGAGAAATTAAGTTTGAAGCTTCAATGCCTTCCTTCGAAGAAATTGCAGCTAAGAATAATACGGCTTCTTGTCTTTTTGATGCTGCAACAGGTGAAATTGCTGTTTTAGCATTAGTGAAAGGTTTCAGATTTAAAATACCTTTGATGGAAGAACATTTTAATGAAAATTACATGGAATCTTCTAAATTTCCTAAAGCCACTTTCAAGGGGAAAATTGTTAATTTTGATGTGTCAAAATTATCCGCCAAAAAATCCGATTTCGATTTAGAAGGCGAATTGACCATCCACGGCCTAACCAAAAAAGTGAAAACCAAAATAGCCCTTGTTTCGGATGCCAGAAAAATTTTGGCAACTAGCAATTTGATTGTTAAAGCCAAAGATTACGCTATCGAAATTCCAAGTCTGGTAAAAAGTAAAATTGCTGAGAATATAGATATCACTATTAAACTAGTACTGGAGGGAAAGTAATAAAACTTCAGTTTCCCCTCGTAAGACTAAATTTGGTTTCACAAAAAAACCAGGAAAAAATAAATCAAATTTCATTTGTTTTTAAGCAGGGTTTCTTTTCACATGCCGTATTTATTAATTTTCAAAAAAAGTAACTTCTCCGCTGTTAATATTATGAGTACCAGCAATAATTCCAATTTCTCCTTTTCTATCATTTCTTTCAAAATTGGACTATGTTCCATTATTGCTTTTACAGTTCGTTTAACATTTATGACTGCAGCTTTCTCAACGAATTCACTATTTGTCGAACTTCTGTTTTCCTGTTCTGCTTTTTAATCATAAACTGCGGTTTGTATTTTACATAATATGTACTCATGAGCCCTGAATTTCTTTTTATCATTGGTAAAGATGTCATTTCCAATAGTGAGTTCAAGTTTCAAAAATATAATTTCAGAAAAAATTTCGACTGATTTGGAAAATAGTAAGGGGTTTTTTGAAAGTTTTAGACTAGGATAAAACTAATTTATTGATAGGATTTGGTTTGAATTATTATTTTTTAAATTATATTCGCAAACGCTATATTTATGCTATTTTTATCAATTACTTAAGCAAGATGATTTAAAAATGAAAATGCTATTAAAAAGTACCTATCCCAAGATTTTATTTTTGACCTTATCGTCTAGTATTTTTTTTGTGGGACTTTATTTTGGACTTTATACCTATACTAATAGGGTTCAAAAACAGGTTTATAACGACTCAACTCAGCAATTCGACAGAGAATTAAACAATTTATTGCTTTTAGATTCCAAACCTATTAACGTTGCCATAATTAACGATTCGAATTGGGATGAATTTGTATGGTTCATGAAATCAAGAGATGCAAATTGGTATAATGAAACGATAGGTAACGAGCTAGATATTTATGGTGCCGATTATATGGGGACTTATGATTTAAACGGAGATTTCATAATCCGCGTAGCTTCTCCCCAAATAAAATCAATTGATTTCATTCCGAAAAAGGCCATGATGCAACTCAATAAATCTAAGTTGAGTCGCTTTTATTTGAAAATTCCGGAGGGTATTATTGAAGTTTTTGGTGCCTCAATTCATCCGTCAAATGATCCATTTAAAAAGAATACGAAGTCTTCAGGTTATTTTTTTGTGGCGAGACTTTTGGATAAAAACTTCTTGCAAAAAATAGAAAAATTAACTAATTCAGACGCTGAATTTATTGAAAATGTTAAAAACCAGGAATACGAGCAACATCATATTTATAGCTTTATAACGATTAAAGACAATGATGGCAAAGTGGTAACGAAATTATTTTTTAAAAGAAATTTTGAGGTTTATTTCGAAAACATGTTAAATATTTTGTATCTAATTTTTATCGCTTTTTTCATCAACTTGGTTATTAATTTTATATATGTTAGAAAATGGATATATAATCCACTGGATTTAATCACAAGAATTCTACAGACTGGAAATAGGAAAGCAATACAAAAATTGAAATTGACCACGGGAGAATTTAGATCCATAGGCAACCTTTTTGAAGAAAATAACAATCAGAAAATAGAATTGGTAAATGCCAAGTTAAAAGCCGAAGAAAGCGATAAACTTAAATCCTCTTTTTTAGCTAATTTGTCGCACGAGATTAGGACTCCAATGAATGCCATTAATGGTTTTGCGGATTTACTGATTCATACCAAATTAGACAAAAATGAAAAGTTAGAGTATTTAAAAATTATTCAAAAGAGTGGGGCTAATTTGGTTTCGATTATTGACGATCTTATTGAAATGTCCAAAATTGAATCAAATCAAGTAATCCCTAATATTACTACCCTTAATTTAGAGTCATTTATCGATGAATTTTATGAAACTATAAAAGTTACTATTTCTAAATCCAAAAAAATAGATTTCGAGATCATAAAAAGTATCCACCCTGCTGCGCAGGATATTATAGTTGATGGAACTAAATTAAGGCAAGTTTTGGTTAATTTAGTAACAAATGCAATAAAATTCACCGAAAGGGGTCATGTTGCTTTTGGATATGAAATTGACGAAAAAAATGAAAAAATTATATTCAAAGTAGAGGATACTGGACTTGGAATAGATGAAAAAAAGCACAAATATATCTTTGATCGTTTCAAAAGAGTTGACAGTGATGTTGCTATACAAGCCGGTGGTTTAGGTTTAGGCTTGGCTATTTCTAAGGCCTATGTCGAAATGATGGGTGGCGCTATCACTTTAAAATCGGCAGTTGATAAGGGGTCTGTTTTTTCATTCTCTATTCCGCTACACTATGACAAAGAGTCAAATAGTATTGAGAAATCCTTAAAGAGTGCAGAAGTTTCAAAAGAAACTGCAGTCGGAACCATTTTGGTTGCCGAAGATGACAATCTAAATTTCTTGTTGTTTCAAAAAATAATACAAGCCAGAAATCATGAAGTAATTAGAGCGGTAAACGGTCAAGAGGCTGTTGCTATTTGCAACAACAATCCGAATATTGATTTGGTTCTTATGGATATAAAAATGCCCATGATGAATGGTTTTGAGGCATTGGAAGAAATTAGGGCAATCCGTCCTGAATTAATTGTAGTCGCCCAAACGGCTTATTCTTCAAGTGAAGAAGAAGAAAAAATTCGAAATGCAGGATTCTATAGCTACTTAACCAAGCCAATTAATAGAGGAAAATTGTTTGAAATTATTGATGAGATTTTTCGAAATAAAAAATAATAGGCACAAATGCATGCGAAATAATGGATGTACCCATTCTATTCCTTTGTCTTTACAGAGTTACACTTAGTAGGAATAAAAAGTAGCGGAATAGAATAGGAATCCGATTCAGAAGGATTAAAAGAATACATGAATTAAAAATAATTAGTTACGTAGATATTCTGATAGGTTTAAAAAACCTATGGGATATAATAGATTAAGAATCAAATTATGAAAAAAGAGATTTTAGGCAAATACATTTTACAAACGCCTTCTCCTGAATATGCTAAACAACAAGCGGAATTGCAAAAAATTGTTTTTCCAACTTTGTCTGATGAGGAACGGATTACTAGGGAAAAATATTTAACACATTTAGTTGTTTTTCCTGAAGGTCAATTTATTGTTTTGGATGGTGATAGCGTGATTGCTACTTGTACCACATTACGGCAAAATTATCACAATGGGCATCATACATTCATGGAGATTTCAGATGATTTGTGGTTGGGAACGCATGACCCAAAAGCAGATTGGATTTATGGCTTAGATGTGGCTGTTCATCCGGATTATCAGAGAAAAGGCATTGGAAGGGAAATTTATAATGCACGACAGGAAGTTGCCCGAAAATTGGGTTGCAAAGGGCAAATGACTGCGGGAATGCCTATTGGGTATGACAAAGTAAAAGACCAAATGACTATAGCCGAATATTGTGATAAATTGATAAAAGGCGAAATAGTTGATCCAACGGTTACGGCTCAAACCAAATGCGGTTTTATTCTCGTAGAGCCCTTATTCAATTATTTAGACGATCCTCGATGTGGCAATTGTGCGGTGTTGATGTATTGGCCATTAGATCAAAGCACTAGATTAAATGAGAACGATTAACGTGATTTTTTAGTTACCCTTTTCAGGGTGCCTGAAAGGGTTTTAATAATCTAAACAAAATGATATTTCAATCCATCAACCCCTTTTCCAAAGCGCTTATTGCTGAGCATGAGGTGTTGACTCCTGCGCAATTGAAACAGAAACTAGAATTAGCGGAAAGTGCTTTCAAGAATTGGCGTCATACTCCTTTTCAGGACCGCGCGGTTAAAATGAAAAAACTAGCGGGTATTCTCCGAGAAAAGAAAGAGGAATTAGGCTTACTCATTACCAATGAAATGGGTAAAATTCTATCCGAAGGGATTTCGGAAGTGGAAAAATGTGCTGCAAATTGTGATTTTTATGCAGAAAATGCGCAAAAGATATTGCGGGATGAACATTATGAAACCCCGTTCATAAGCATGTCGGTTTATGATCCAATGGGCGCTGTTTTTGCGATTATGCCTTGGAATTATCCTTTCTGGCAAGTTTTTCGATACGCTGCTCCGGCCATTATGGGAGGGAATGTAACGGTATTAAAGCATGCGCCAAATACCATTGGCTGTGCCAAAGCTATCGAAAATGCTTTTTTGGAAGCCGATTTTCCAGAAGGTGTTTTTCAACAAATAACTATCGATATACCGCAAGTCGAAAGTGTGATTGCTTCTGATATTGTCTGCGGAGTTACCTTGACGGGAAGCGAAATGGCGGGTTCGTCAGTAGCTTCACTTGCTGGGAAGCATATTAAAAAATCAGTAATGGAATTGGGTGGTTCGGATGCTTTTATTATTTTGAACGATGCCAATCTCGAAAAAGCGACTACGGTTGCCACGCAATCCAGAATGCTTAATGCGGGTCAGGCCTGTATTTGTGCCAAACGTTTTATCGTTACCGAGAAAGTAGCCGATGAATTTGCGGCACTTTTCGCCCAAAAAATTAAAGCACTACAACAAGGAAATCCATTACAAGCTGGAATAAATATGGGACCTTTGGCTCGATTGGATTTAGCCGAAAACCTGAGTCGCCAATTAGAAAAATCCCTGCAACAAGGCGCTAAATTAGTGGTAGGAGGGGAGCAGGATGGTACTAATTTCCAACCCACATTGATTGATTTTGTGGATTCTAATAATGTAGCTTTTCAAGAAGAAACCTTTGGTCCTTTGGCAACCATTATCAGGGCCAAGGATGAAAATGATGCCGTCGCCATTGCTAATAATCATCGCTATGGATTGGCGTCTGCAATTTGGACGGAAGACAGAGTAAATGCCCATCGATTGTCCAGAAAATTAGAAGCTGGAAATGTTTTTGTCAATTCCTTGGTGCGGTCTGATTCTAGAATTCCTTTTGGAGGCATAAAAAAATCGGGTTACGGAAGGGAATTGTCCGAGATTGGAATCAAGGAATTCATGAATATGAAATCAATAATTATAGAATAACAATAACTAAATTCAAATTAATAATCAAAAACCAATTTAACATAAAAAATTCAATTTTATTTTTTGCATTTGTTTTATCAAGCAGTTTGACATTTGCACAAGATGCAACAGTGGCACCAACCCTAGATACTGAAAAAGCAGAACCAAAATTCACTGCAGCCGTAGACGTCGTTTATCCTTATTTGTGGAGAGGGATAAAATATAATGGCGACAAAGTGGCTTTTCAACCGTATATGAATTATGCTTTTACTGACAAATGCAGTGTTGGTGTATGGGCAACAACTAATTTTTCCAATGCTGCCGATGCATACAATGAATTCGACTGGAGTATATCTTATCAGTTAATTCCAATTATGAGCGTTATGTTGAGTGATTTTTATTGGCCAGGAACTAAAAATGCGTATGAGTCGGATCCTGAAAATTTTTCGAGAGATCCTTATTTTGACTATTCTGAAGGTTCGGCTCAAACTTTGGATTTGTCTGTCTTGTTTGATTTCTCGGAAAAAGGAATTCCCTTAGATTTTCAATGGAGTACTTTTATTGGAGGAAACGATTATAAAGATGATGCTGAGGGCAATCCAACTAGAGCTTATTCTAGCTATGCCGAAGTTGGATATACTTATTCTTTAGAAAAACCAGGGATAGTTATTAGACCTTTTGTAGGCGCAGCAGTTATAAATGGAGGATATTATGGTAAGGATGCAAATGAGAAAGCAGGTTTTACTTTCTCTAATGTTGGTGTTAATGTTGCTAAGGAAATCAAAATTTCTGAAAATTACAGCCCACCTTTTTTTATTAGATATACTCATAATGATTATGGTGTTCAAGAATTAGATGAAAATGAAAATGTAATAAAAACAGTTAGAAATTTCTTTTCATGCGGTGTTACTTTTAATATCAAATAAATAGTAGTTAACTAAAATTATGAGTTAATTCCTCATAGATGATTTTAATCAAAAAAGTCGCCAATTGGCGACTTTTTTGATTAAAGACTTTTTCAAAACACTAAAATGGAGCGCCTGATTTTTATTGTTTTAGTAAGTTTTTTGATTTGGAGCAAAAAAAGTAACTTCACCATCCGTAATATTATGCATTCCTCCAATAATTCCGATTTCACCGTTTTGAATCATTTCTTTCAAAATCGGGCTTCTTTCCATAATTGCATCCACTGTTCGTTTTACATTTATGGAAGCCACTTTTTCAACAAATTCGGCATTAGATGAATTTCTGTTTTCAGTTACTGATTTTTCATCATACACAGCAGGTTGAATTTTACTTAATAATGCGGTAAGATTCCCCATTTCAACATGATCACAGGCGCCTTTTATAGCACCACATTTTGAATGTCCTAAAACCACAATGACCTTTGAACCAGCAACTTTACAAGCGAATTCCATGCTTCCTAAAATATCCTCATTAATAATATTTCCGGCAATTCTAACGCTAAAAACATCACCTAATCCTTGATCGAAAATTAATTCAGCTGACGTTCTTGAATCAATACAACTCAATATTACGGCGAATGGATGTTGACCTTCAGAAGTTTCGTTAGCTTGTTCTAAAAGATTTCTATTCGCTTTTAAATTATTCATAAATCTTTTATTTCCTTCTTCTAATATTTTTATAGCCATTGAAGGTGTTATGGCGGATTGCATTTCTTTATTTAATGTTTTCATAATTATTTTATTTTGTTAAAATGGTAAATTGTTAAATATCACAATTTGAAATTGATTGCGATTTGAATTTTCTAGTGTTTGTGCCATTATTCCAGCTTCCACCTTAAAGTTTTTATTGATG
Organism: uncultured Flavobacterium sp.; assembly: GCA_964535705.1. GTDB lineage: Bacteria > Bacteroidota > Bacteroidia > Flavobacteriales > Flavobacteriaceae > Flavobacterium. The sequence continues at coordinate 27,970 of CAZHVE010000008.1, read as the reverse complement.
ACAAATCCTAAAGCACCATAAAGACGATTTCGGTCAAATAATGGTTTTTCTAAATTCATGAAAATTTCATTATAAGAAGAAAGGTAAAAGGCGTTTTTTTCAAGTGTTTTTTTATTGATTGGAATAGTTATTCCTAATAAATACCTTAAACGCAATTGGAAATCATTTGATAGAAATCTTTCCTCCATTCGATATCGATGTTGAAGAAAGACTTTTCCAACCTTTTGTCTAGTAATAAACTGTTGATAAATTCTATGTTCATTGGCGTCTACTTTTTGATCTGAATTTGGCAAATATTTTTGAGTATTAATAAATCCGTATCCTATTAATAGATTGTTGTCTTCAGTAAGATTATAGCCAATGCCAGTTCTCAAAAGTAATTGATTGCTATTGCCTATAAAATTGTAATTTCGATATTGTACTTCATTATGCCAATTCCATTTTTTATTAATTTTTTGATTTCCTAAATAGACAAACCAATTTCCGATTTCTGATTTTTGAGAATAGGAATGGTTGCAAAAGCAAATTATTAGAAGCAGAATCTTAATTATTCTCATGGTCTTTTGCTGTTAAGACTTATGTTGTTCAATAAAAACATGTTTTTCTTCTTCTCCAGAATCTATTAAGCCATATTCTTTTTTAAATCCAATCAGTTTCACTTTTATGTTTTCTTCCTTTGCCTTAATTTTTTTAAATTCTTTGATTAAATCCAAAACATCGTGCGCAATATATACGGTATCAGAAGCATTTATTTCCACTTTAGAATTTTCTGGAATTGCTGCTAAGGTTGATTTAATTGCCGCTTTATTCAAAAATGAAACTTCTTGTGCCAGCTCAATATGAATAACATCACCATCATGATATTCTTCTTTTCTAAATTTATACGCTCTTTGCATGTTCCCTTTCAATACAAAAATGATACTAATAATCATTCCTAATGCAACTCCTTTCAGCAAATCTGTAAAAACAACGGCTAATAGCGTGGCGATAAATGGAATGAATTGGTATTTGCCTTTTTTCCAAAAGTGTGTAATGGTTTTTGGATTTGCTAGCTTGTAGCCTATCAGTAAAAGTACCGCTGCTAGAGTGGCCAAAGGGATTTTATTCAAAATGGTTGGAATGGATACAACACTAATTAGTAACAATACCCCATGAATTATGGTTGACATTTTTGACTTGGCTCCTGCGGTATTATTGGCAGTAGATCTCACTACAACCGACGTCATTGGTAAACCTCCTAATAAAGAACTCAATATATTTCCTATACCTTGTGCTTTTAATTCAATATTAGTATCTGTATATCTTTTTTGTACATCCATTCTGTCGGCGGCTTCAATACATAATAAAGTTTCAATAGAAGCAACGACAGCTATTGTGATGGCAACAATCCAAACTTTTGAATTAGTAATAGAAGTAAAATCCGGAAGCACAAAAATGCTTTTGAATTCTGCAATAGAATTAGGAACAGGTAAGGTTACTAGGTGTTCACTTTTTATTGATAAACTACTTCCTGATAGGATGAAAAATTCATTGACTAGTACGCTAACAATAACAGCAATAAGTGCAGCTGGAACTAATTTCATTTTGTTTAGAAAATCAACTTTAGTCCAAGCAATTAATATAGCTAGAGATACTATAGTTATAATTACAGAACCTAATTGAATGTGTGCTAAAGCCTGAAATAATTCTGAGAAGGTATTTGCACCATCGGTTTGAAGAAAAGCCAAGTCACCTTCATAATCTTTATCATAACCAAAAGCATGTGGAATTTGTTTCAAAAAAATGATAACGCCAATTCCGGCTAACATTCCTTCAATAACATTGGTTGGGAAATAATTGGATAAAGAACCTGCTTTAATAAAACCCAATATAAGTTGTAGTATTCCAGCTAATAAAACCGCTAATAAAAAGACATTAAAAGCCCCTAGATCGGTAATGGCTGTTAATACAATTGCGGTCAATCCTGCCGCCGGACCAGAAACACTTAGGTGGGATTTACTCAAATACCCGACCACTATTCCGCCAATAACGCCAGAAATAATACCTGAAAATAACGGAGCGCCAGAAGCCATGGCGATGCCTAAACACAGTGGCAATGCCACCAAAAAAACCACTAAACCGGATGCGAAATCAGATTTAAGGTTAGCAAAAAGATTGATTTTTTTTGTCATAATACCCTACTAAAAATTGAAAACAAAGATTTTTTTCACATCGTAAAATGTGAACGTTCGATTTTAAAAAATTAAAATCGACAATGTATCACACTTGTTCGGGTGGGGGTATAAATATTTTGGAGGAAATTTTATCGTGCTTAGATAAATTCTCGGAATGAATTATACTATAATTTAAAGAATAAAATTCGTTGGGACTGTATGCAATATCAAAATCGAATACGATTTTTACATCCTTAATTTCTTTCTGAGACTGTTCTTTTTCGGAGTAATCATATAGTGTAGAAAAGTCGGCACTTTTCTCTATTACGCTAACAATAGTTGGGGTAACAAGAAAAGTGATAAAAACGAATAGTAGTAATTGTGCGATTGTCTTCATTGTTACAAAATTAGGATTAAACAAATGAAAACAAAACGGCTTTATTGAATTTAAAATAAATTTAACATCTAAGTTCTTTTTGAGAGATAAAATCATAGATTGATCACAAAGCTATTTATTTTTTATTTTTGATGTACCTCTTTTTTAATAGGGGTATTTGATTTTTTAAACTTTAAAAATCATTTTTTTGGGTCATTTATCTTTTTTTTTAAAAAAAAATTAAAAAAAAGTGGGGTAGGGGGAATATTAATATAATAATAGAAATTGATTTAAATGTAGATTTTATATTTTAAAGTTATCATTTTTTGGTTTTCGATAATTCTTTCCAATAAAAGAATGATTGTTTGTTTAGGTAAAGAAAAAGTTAATATGTTTGTTGAAACTTTTTTTAGAGACAGAAAAATTAGAGATGCCTAAAAAGGTATTTTTGCTTTCGAAAGTTCTAAAAATTGGAACTAAATTAAACCCAATTAATAATTAAATTAAATTAAACATGAAAAAAGTAATTACGATTTTAGCCTTAGCGCTTACAACTTCAGTGGCATTTGCACAAGACACGCCACTAGAAATCTCAGGTTCTGCGGATTTGTACTACAAGAACGATTTTTCTGGAAATCAAAACATTGGAACTAGTTTTGCAACAGATCAAAACTCTGTATCTTTAGGGATGATTGATATTGCGTTGAAGAAAAAAACAGGTAAAACCTCTTTCGTAGGGGAAGTTTCTTTTGGTCCAAGAGGTACAAGTCAATCTATTCCTGATGTAGCTGGTCAGTCTTTCAATATCCAAAACTTGTATGCTGCTTATGCTGCAACTGACAAATTAACTTTGACAGCAGGGTATATGGGCACTTTTATTGGGTATGAAGTAATTTCTCCATTAGGGAATTTACACTATTCTACTTCTTATTTGTTTACCAATGGGCCATTCCAAAATGCTGGGGTGAAAGCCAATTATGCGATCTCTAGCAAGGTAGGTTTGATGGTAGGTGCTTTTAACGACCAATGGAATCTTTACAGCGCTAGTCCTACTCTAGGTTTAAATGCTATTGGAGCTCAATTGTCCTTAACGCCAGTAGAAGGGCTTACAGCTTACATCAATTATTTAGACGGTTCTGCTTCTGGAACTATTGTTGATTTGACTGCTGCTTACCAAATTTCAGAAAAATTCAAATTAGGATTGAATGTAGCTGATTTTTCAGGTACCGCTGATGATAAAGGTTTTACAGGTTTTGCTTTGTACCCATCTTACGCAGTTTCTAGCAATTTTAGTTTAGGTCTACGTGCTGAAAATTTCAAGGCTAAGAAGATGAATACTTCAGCTTTAAGTGGTGTAGTTGGTGACGAATCAGTTACGGCGTTCACTTTATCGGCTAACTTGAAATCAGGTGGATTGACTTTTATTCCTGAATTTAGAATGGATAGTGGTTCTTCTGATATGTTTTCTGATTCTGACATGATGGCAACAAAATCTGCTTCACAAGTTACTTTAGCTGTAGTTTACGGTTTCTAAGAAAAAAGAGTATTTTTTAAGTTATTATATACTTTTGCTGCCAAGATGCTCTTTAGTGTCTTGGCAGTTTTTTTATTCTCCCTCTAAATTGTCATTGCGAGGAACGAAGCAATCTTATTTGTTGCTCTATGTGTGATGGTGCTCCTAGTGCAATGGGAAATAGAGACAAAAAAACAAGCACTTCTGTTGATAGTAGCAGTAATACCAATTGCCTAGATGTATTAGTCCAGTATTTTTATGTCAAATTGAGTCTTTCGACTAGGCTCAAGACAAGTTAAAGTTGAGATTGAATAATGGTTCACGAGCCTAGTCGAAAGGCTCGAACTGACAATTGGACTACTTGACAAATCAAATTGGTATAATCCTCAAATCAAGGTTGTGCTAAAAATAGGTCATCACTAACGCAAAACGGCGGTCTTTTGAGAATCAAAAGACCGCCGTTTTTTACTTTAGTAAGCCATTTATTGTTTTTTATAGATATTGTATATCGTGTTTATCGTTTTAGAGTCTAAAGCAGCATCTACTTCGGTTTGAATAAAATGGCGTTTAAACGCGGTTATTGCGGCAGTAAGGTTTTTAGTATCATAGCCAATAATTTGCAATCCTTGTTCTGCATTGAAGGTGTCAGGAGCGGTTTCTAATACTTCGTCCGGCCAAATGCCAAATCCCATCGAAGCCAAGGTTTTCCAGGGAAATAACGCACTTGGATCTTGTTTTCGGGTGGGGGCGATGTCCGAATGACCAATGAAGTTTTCTGTCGGAATATTGTAGTCTTTCTTTAATTTAGTTAATAATGCCAATAAAGTATTGATTTGTAATTCCGAAAAAGCCTCGGAGCCGTCATTGTCCAGTTCGATTCCTATAGATGCCGAATTAATATCGGTATTTCGTCCCCAAGAAGAATTTCCGGCATGCCAGGCACGAAGGTAATCATTCAACATGTGTACCACTTTGCCGTCGTGACCAATCACATAATGCGCACTGACTTTGGACTCTTTAATCGTGAATGTTTTCAGGGTTTGTCTCAAAGAATCCTGTGCGGTATGGTGAATGATGATGAAATTGGGTTTTCTGAGATTGAAATTTACCGTCCCAATCCATTCAGTGCTGATGCCGTTTTGCAAAGGGATTGATCCTGTCTTAGATATGGAGTCCTTAAAAGTAAGCAATTGTTTCAGGTATAAAGTGTCAATAATTATTTCTGGAACAACAATACTTTTCAAAGGTACTGCCTCTTTTTCTGAAATGGTTTCTTTTAATACGGTTAAATTCTTGTCGTATACTTTCTCACTTTTTCGATACGGATTTAGGGAGCAGGAAGACAAAATAATCGTTAGGGCAAGGCAATAGAAAAAGGTTTTCATTAAATAGCTCATATTGTTTGATCGTATTTTGTGTTACAAAAAAAATGATTTGTTTCTATTTTTTTTTGGATTTAGATTTGGATTTTTTCGGGTTTTTACTTTCCTCTTTAAAAATCAGGTATTTTTCTTTCTGCTCTTTGTTTAAAAATTCTAGTATCTTTCTATCCGTAGTTTCTCCAAGGATTTTAAAATTCTCCATCTGCTCTTCTTGTGTCACATTCAGTTTTAGTATTCTGCCTTGGGTGTTCATACTTTCTTTCAAGACATTGGAAATGGCAATTACCTGAAGTTCATCAAGATTAATTGCAGGCGTCATTTCTTTCATTATTTTAGAAACCGTCACTTCGACAGGAATTACTTTTTCGCTTTCTTGTTGACTTCCTTGATCCATTTGGCTCATTTGACCCATGCTGTTGCTACCATAACCGTTTCCATTTCCGTACCCATTATTTCCATAGCCGTTTCCATATTGTGCAGAAATGTTTTGGACGTAAAGCAAAACAAATAGGGGTATAAGTATTTTTTGAATGAGTTTCATGTTTTTAGGATTTAAAAAGATAATCTAAGCGGGTTCGCCATACAAATCAAATTCGGTGGCTTCAATAATTTTTATCATTACAAATTCGCCAGTCTTCACATAGTGTTTTGAAGCATCAATAAGAACTTCATTATCCACATCTGGACTATCAAATTCGGTTCGTCCCACAAAATGTTCTCCCTCTTTTCTGTCGATAATACATTGGAACGTCTGTCCCACTTTTTCCTGATTTAAATCCCAAGAAATTTGAGATTGCAATTCCATGATTTCATTGGCACGTTCCTGTTTTATAGTATCAGGAACATCATCGTCGAGCAAATAGGCATGGGTATTTTCTTCATGGGAATAAGCAAAACAGCCCATTCTGTCAAATTTCATTTCTTGCACGAAATCTTTCAATATGTTGAAATCTTCTTGCGTTTCTCCAGGATAACCTACTATTAAAGTGGTGCGAATGGCCATTCCGGGAACTGCCTCACGAAACTCTTGTAACAATTTCGTTGTTTTTTCTTTGGTCGTTCCGCGTCGCATGGATTTCAGAACAGAATCCGAAATGTGTTGCAACGGAATGTCAATGTAATTACAGATCTTTGGTTCGCGTTTCATGATTTCTAAAACGTCCATAGGAAAGCCGGTAGGGAAGGCATAATGCAAACGAATCCATTCGATTCCTTCAACTTTAACCAAAGCCTCTAGCAATTCTCCAAGATTTCGTTTTTTGTAAATGTCCAAGCCGTAATAAGTCAAATCTTGGGCAATCAATATCAATTCTTTCACGCCATTTTTAGCCAAACCTTCCGCTTCCTTCACTAATTTTTCGATGGTTTGGGAAACGTGTTTTCCACGCATAATGGGGATGGCGCAAAAACTGCAGGGACGGTCGCAACCTTCGGCTATTTTTAAATAAGCATAATTTTTGGGCGTCGTCGTTAAACGTTCCCCCAATAATTCGTGTTTATAATCCGCTCCCAATGCTTTTAACAAAGCTGGCAGTTCTGTAGTGCCAAAATATTGATCAACGTTAGGAATTTCTTTTTCTAAATCAGGTCGGTATCGTTCGGATAGACAACCGGTAACGAAAACTTTATCAACCAGACCTCGTTCTTTTTTGTCGGCATATTCCAAAATCATATTTACGGATTCTGCTTTGGCATTGTCAATAAAACCACAGGTATTGATAACAATAATATTCCCTTCTTGCTCATGCACGACCTCTTTTCCGCTGGCACGAAGTTGGCCCATTAACACTTCGCTATCGTATACATTTTTCGAACATCCAAGGGTGATGACGTTGATTTTATTCTTTTTTAAAGATTTGGTTCTCATAGATTTATAATTCCTATAATTTGGAATTTTGCAAAACTACAATTTTTATTTGTAGAAGCATAAATCTTTATTTTTTTTGGCGCGATTTGTATTCTTTCTATTTTAAAAGAAGCTCACGGAATTTCGACCGAGATTGCTATTCATTGAAAGTAATTGGAACTGTTTTCAAACTTTCAAAAACAAAAAACCACTTCACTAAATGAAATGGCTTTCTAAAATTTTTTCAAGGATATTCTAAAAAAACTATAATTCAAACAAAAGGGTTGCAGTAATGGTGTTGGTAGTTGTATTGATAAGGGCTCCGTCCGTAAATCCTTGGTTAAAAAAACTGTTCTGAGAATCTCTTTTTGAGGTAGAATAGGACAAATCTACCTTGGTAGAACCAAAATTATATCCAATACCACTAGAATATCCGGTTAAGTCTCCCATAGTATTTTTGTTTTTGTAAGGACTTTGTTCAAAACGGTATCCTGCCCTTAGGCTCCAAGCTTCAATTTTATATTCACCTCCAATCCGCAATTCGCCTGCGGTAGCTAATGTGTTTCCTAAAATTTGGTTTGATGTTTGAAATTCGTTTCTAGGAGTAAAAAGAGTGTTACTATAATCTCTGTGTGTATAATCTAAACTGATTAATCCTTTTTTACCAAAAACATAAGCTAAACTGCCCGTCCATTTTCCTGGAACTCTTAGGCTATATGGTTGGTAAATAATTATTATGTTTGAATCAGGCGTTGTAGAAGATAAATTTGGATTGGGCGGATTTCCATAATTGAAACCTGTAGTAGTTAGGTTTTGTTGCAACTCATCAAATAAGCGATACCATGTTGGTGATTGATACGTTAATCCTGCTCTAAATTCGGTAGTGATTTTTGCAATGGCACCTAATTGAAAAGAAAATCCAGAACCATAAGTATACAAATCATTGTCAAAACGAATAGTTCTAACTCCTGATTCAGTGCTATTTGAATTGCTTTCATAAAAACGAGTCGACTGCCTGATATCTGTAAAATGAGAATTTAAATTCAAACCAAAATAGAATTTGTCTTTATATTGCGTGGCTATGTTAAAATTTAATTTTCCGATGTATCCAGTAGATTCAACATAATTTTGGTGGTTAAACCCGCTTCCAGTTGGAACATTTGTTATATAAGTATCATTATTTAAATCAGAAGGATCTGTAGGATTTATGATATAGCCATTGTATCCTAAAAAAGCTTGTTGGTCTTTATAGTTTAGGTCTTCATATCTCGAATTTTGCAAAGTCCCCAAGAAAATACCACCTTGCCCAATATTAGGATTAGCATAGCTTAAAAAATACTGATCTATAGAATTATTATTTCTTCCTGTCGAAAATAATGCGTTGTCAAAGTTGTTTACGTTTTCGTAATTAATAGAAAGCGCTAATTTTTTCCAATCATTTTTGGGGTTATAATCGTTAAAAACAAATACAACTCCCGCTTGATTTAAATCGAAATTAGAATTTTTTGTACTTGTTGCTGAACCAAAATAATTAGAATTATTTCTAATAGCAGAATTACTGAGTGTAAAACTAACTTGGTTATTTACAAACACTGCTGCACCAGCAGGATTTACATTTATTGCAGAAAAATCGCCACCAAGCGCTCCAAATGCACCACTCATGGCTTGAAACCGTGCCGTTCCTTGTTGATTTTCTTTAAAATATCTCAGCGCATCTGATATACCCTGAGAGTGAATAACAGTATTAGACAACACCATTATAATTAGTACAATTAATCTTTTCATAAATTATGTTTTTCTGATAGTCTTATGATTGAAACAGTTGTCACATCAATTTAAAGTACTTTTGTTTAAATTTTTTATCTTCTTCCGCCACTGCTTGACGATCTACTTCCTCCACCGCTACTATTTCCGCCACTATCACTTCCTGAAGATCTTCCTGACGAACTTGGAGTGAATGAACGTGTAGGTGTGCTGTTTTGATTACTAGGATTACTGTATGTTCTTGTAGCATTATTCTCAGTTCTAGTAGGAGCAGTATTGGTATTGTTTCTTTGTGGATTATTGTTGGTGTTGGGCGTATAGGAATTGTTTCTTGTGTTAGAAGTACTATTTCTATAAGAATTTGAATTGTTTACTCCTCTATTGTTGAAATTAGGAACGGACGATCTATTACTGGAACTTCTATTTGTATCATTTGAATAACGATTTCTTCCGCTGTTATAATTGTATGTTCCGTTTGAGCTTCTATTTGTTACATCTCTTCTGCCATTTGCAGGATAATAATGGGTATTGTTCCATCCGTTTCCGTACCAATTATTCCATCCGTTATTCCAACCACCGTTCCAACCAAAACCATTATTCCAACCCCAGCCGTTATTCCAACCCCAACCCCAATTAGGACCATACCAAGAATTCCAACCCCATCCTAATCCCATACCCCAATTACTTCCAAACCAAGGGTCCCATCCCCATCCTAAACCCGAATTGGAATTGTAAATATTTATATTAGGATTACTTACATTGCTTCCCCAGCCACCAAAACTATTGTCATATCCTTGGCTGTCATTTTGTTGTGAATTTGAAATGTTTGAGTTGTAATTTTCAACATCGGTGAAAATTTCCGTTGGTTGGTTGTCATTTTGTAAAGAATTGAAGTATTCTTTGTAATGATTGCTTGAATTGTTTTGTGCTGTTTTTTCGGTATTTCTGACTTCAGTATTTCCATATATTCCATCGGAGTCGTAGTAGGAAGTGTTTTGATAAGAACCGCAAGAGGTCACTACAAAACTAAAAAATCCAATTATAGAATAAAAAAGTGTGTTTGGAGAGGGGGAAATAGTAGTTTTCATATCTGTAGGTTTTTTTATTGTGGCACATTACAAAAATAGTTAGTTTTGCGAAACTATTTAGTTAAACAAAACAAAACAAAATTTGTGCCAAATTATTCAATATGAGCAAAAACCTCACCACCCGATCGGACGATTATTCAAAATGGTATAACGAGCTAGTTGTAAAAGCCGATTTAGCCGAAAATTCAGGAGTTAGAGGCTGCATGGTTATCAAACCTTATGGGTATGCAATTTGGGAAAAAATGCAAGCGGAATTAGACAGAATGTTCAAAGAAACAGGGCATCAAAACGCCTATTTCCCTTTGTTTGTTCCAAAAAGTATGTTTGAAGCCGAAGAAAAGAATGCCGAGGGTTTTGCAAAAGAATGTGCTATCGTGACTCATTATAGATTGAAAAACGACCCTGATAATCCGGGTAAGTTAATGGTAGATCCTAACGCAAAATTAGAAGAGGAACTTATTGTTCGCCCTACGAGTGAAGCCATAATCTGGTCTACTTATAAAGGATGGGTACAATCGTATAGAGATTTACCTTTGTTGATTAATCAATGGGCCAATGTGGTGCGATGGGAAATGAGAACCCGATTGTTTCTTAGAACAGCTGAGTTTCTTTGGCAAGAAGGCCATACCGCTCACGCAACGCGAAGCGAAGCAATCGAGGAATCTGAAAAAATGATGCAGGTTTATGCTGCATTTGCCGAGAATTTTATGGCTATTCCAGTTATAAAAGGGTTGAAAACCGAAACAGAACGTTTTGCAGGGGCTGAAGAAACATATTGTATCGAGGCTTTAATGCAGGATGGTAAAGCACTGCAAGCAGGAACTTCCCACTTTTTGGGACAGAATTTCGCCAAGGCTTTCGACGTGAAATTTGCCAATGCCGAAGGGAAGCAAGAACACGTTTGGGGAACTTCATGGGGTGTTTCTACCCGATTGATGGGTGCGTTAGTGATGACACACTCTGACGACAAGGGATTGGTTTTACCTCCAAATTTGGCTCCAATACAAGTTGTGATAGTTCCTATATATAAAACAGATGAACAGCTAGAAGCAATTTCGGCTGCGGTCACTATTTTGGTTTCGCAATTAAGGGGATTAAAAATTGCCGTAAAATATGATGACAGAACCACTCAAAAACCAGGGTTTAAATTTGCTGAATGGGAATTAAAAGGAGTTCCTATTCGAATTGCGGTGGGGCCAAATGATTTGGAAAATGGCACTTTTGAAATAGCAAGAAGAGATAATCTGACGAAAGAGACGGTAAATAATGCCGGAATTGCAATTTACATTCAAAAGCTATTGGAACAAATCCAAACCGATTTATTTGACAAAGCATTGAATTATCGTGACACTCATATTACTGAAGTAAATAGTTTTGAGGAGTTTGTGGCCATCTTAGATGGTAAGGGAGGTTTTGTATCGGCTCATTGGGACGGAACACCAGCCACGGAAGAAAAAATCAAAAATTTGACAAAAGCAACCATTAGATGCATCCCTTTAGACGGGATAAAACAGCCTGGAAGCTGTGTTCTCACTGGTAATTCTTCAGTTGGAAGAGTTTTGTTTGCAAAGGCCTATTAAAAAAAAAATATTTTTTTTGCCTCTACTATTGTACGTCTAAAAAATAGTTGTATTTTTGCATCCGCATTAGAGAAGTATGGCCCGTTCGTCTATCGGTTAGGACGCATGGTTTTCATCCATGTAAGAGCGGTTCGATTCCGCTACGGGCTACAATAAAAAATTAATAAAGAAAATCATTTAAAAAAATGGCAAATCATAAGTCAGCTTTAAAGAGAATAAGAAGCAACGAAAAAAGAAGAGTTTTAAACAGATACCAGCATAAAACTACTCGTAATGCTATTAAAGCGTTAAGGATAGCGACTGATAAAGTAGATGCTACTTCAAAATTGTCAAGCGTAATATCGATGATTGATAAATTGGCCAAAAAGAATATTATTCATGATAATAAAGCCTCTAATTTGAAATCTAAATTAACGAAGTACGTTGCCAAATTATAATTTTTCACAATTTCAAAATATAAAAAAAGCTCTCATTTATGAGAGCTTTTTTTATGGCTTATTTTTGAATTTTGGTCTTTATGTATTCAAGCATTTCTTTAGAAATTGGTTTTGATAAAAAATCGATTACCATTGGATATTTTTTGGACTTTGCCAAATCTTCTGGATCGATAGTTGAAGAAAGAATAATAACACCGATGTCGTGAAAATCAGAATACTCTTCGGTGCTAAAACTATTCAGAAATTCCCAACCTCCCATTACTGGCATGTTTAAATCTAAAAAAATTAGTTGAGGTTTTTTTATTGATTCGGCATTGGAATAATTGCTTTTTAGTGTGTTTAAGTAATTAAGAGCTTCCTCTCCATTATAAGCCGTTACGGTTTCATTTGAAAAAGAGGTCTTGGTAATCACCATTTTGCATAACATTGAAGCGATTGTATCGTCATCAACACATAAAATTAGGTCTAGCATTTTCTAATTGTTTTTAAATGTTATTGTAAATGTAGTTCCTTTGTCAACTTCGCTTTCGACACTGATCGATCCTCCAAGGCTTTCGACTTGAGATTTAACTAAGTATAACCCCAATCCTTTGCTGTCTGGATGGTTGTGAAATCTTTGATAGAGGCCAAAAATTTTGTCTCTGTTTCTTTCCAAATCAATTCCCATTCCATTATCTTTAAAGAAGAGAATAACATTGTCGTCATCTCGATTTGCCATGATGTCTATTTTTAGCCTGTGATTGTTGGATTTGTATTTTAAGGAATTAGTCAATAGATTCAATAAAATGCTTTCTAGATAGGCTTTGTTGGTGTTGAAGAAATCTACTTTTTCAAAATTAATTTTTATGATGGGTTTGTGAAGTCCAATAAGAAAATCCAATTGGCTAAATACATTTTCAAAAACATCTTTTAGTTGGACGTCTTCTTTGTGAATAGAAGGATTGTCCTTAATAACAATTACTTTCACTAAATCACTTATGGTTTCATTTAGCAAATCTGTTGATTTATTGAAGCCTTCTAAAATTTCTTTTAGTTCCGGATTTTCAATTGGAATGTCCTTTACTAAATTTAATAGACCCGTTAAATTTGATAGTGGCGCCCTAAGATTGTGCGAAGTGATATAAGAAAATTGCTGTAAATCTTTATTGTTTTGTGTTAACTCCCGAATCAGTTGCTCCTTTTCTATTTCTTGTCTTTTTTCATCAGTTATGTCTCTTTGTATTGAAACCCAATGTGAAAGTACTTCATCTGAATTATATACTGGAAGCATGGACAAATTTACCCAATGTTCTTCCCTGTTTTTATTATAACTAATAGTTTCTATTTGGCATTCCTCTTTATTTTGAATAGCATTAATTAATTTTTCGTATTCTTGGTCATCAGAATTTGGTCCTATAAAGATGTCAGGAGATTTTCCAATAATTTCCTCCGATTGGTATCCAGACATAATGGAGAAAGCCGGGTTTACATATACTATTTTAGGTATTTTTCCTTCATGTAAATCAGGTTCGGTTATAATTACGGAGTCCTTAGTTTGAGTGATTACGGTTTCTAGTAATTTTAGCCGTTGTTCCTCTTCTTTTTGTTTTGTAATATCTTGTATGGCCCCAATCATTCTGAGAGCTTTTCCGTCCTGATCTTTTAAAATAAATCCTCTATCCAAAACATATTTATAGGAACCATCTGCACATCTAAATCGATATTGATCTTGCCATTTCTCCGTTTTTTGTTCTAAAAATGAATACAACTTTATTGACATTTTAATGCTGTCTTCAGGGTGGATGTTTTCAAACCACCATTTAGAACTATTGCCTACCTGATTTTCGTTGTACCCAAAAACACTCTCTATGCCTTTATTCCAGGAGATGCTGTCCTCCTGTATTTTCCAATCCCAAATAGTGTCGCTTGTTGCCTTTGATACAATATCATATCTTTCGTTTGATTCTTTAATTTTGTCATTGGTATCATTAAGCCTCTTAAAACTACTCGTATTTTTAAAATCGTTTTTTGCTAAAATCATCTTGAGAATAATCCCCGAAAACAACACAAATAGGATGTCTTTTGTGAAGTAATAATTGGAATTAATAGTGTATTGTTGAAGTAATTTATGACAAGCAATAGTCATAATGCTGAAAATCAGAATATAAATTAAGATTATTTGATTGGTCCTGTTTTTCATTATCCAAATGTAAATAATTAATACGGAATTATAAAATACCAATCAAAACTTATTTAACGTACACTAACATATAAAGTACTCAAAGTTAAGAAAATGCAAACTCTTACGGAAAGATTTTTTATATGGAAATAAAGTGTACCTTTGCAACTTCAAAAAAAATCAGATGGAATCTATTAGAAACATTGCAATTATTGCCCACGTCGATCACGGTAAAACCACTTTGGTTGATAAAATTATGTATCACTGTCAATTATTTCGTGACAACGAAAACACAGGTGATTTAATCCTTGACAACAACGACTTAGAGCGTGAAAGAGGGATTACCATTACATCCAAAAATGTTTCGGTAGTTTACAAAGGAACAAAAATTAACATTATTGATACTCCTGGTCACGCCGATTTTGGTGGTGAGGTGGAACGTGTATTAAATATGGCTGATGGTGTTTGTTTGTTAGTAGATGCCTTTGAAGGACCAATGCCACAAACACGTTTCGTATTGCAAAAAGCACTTGATCTTGGTTTGAAACCTTGTGTTGTAATCAACAAAGTAGATAAAGAAAACTGTACTCCTGAAGAAGTTCACGAAAAAGTTTTTGATTTAATGTTCGAATTAGGAGCAGAAGAGTGGCAGTTGGATTTTCCAACAGTTTACGGTTCAGCTAAAAATAACTGGATGTCAGATCATTGGGACAACGTAACTAATAATGTTGAGGCCTTATTGGATATGGTTATTGAAAATGTACCAGCTCCAAAAGTTTCAGAAGGAACACCACAAATGTTAATTACATCTTTAGATTTTTCTGCGTTTACGGGTCGTATCGCTATTGGTCGTTTGGAAAGAGGTGTTTTGAGAGAAGGAATGTCAATTTCTTTGTGTAAAAGAGGGGGTGTGATAGTAAAATCAAGAATCAAAGAATTGCATACTTTTGAAGGATTGGGTCGTAAAAAAGTGCAAGAAGTAGTTGCTGGAGATATCTGTGCAATTGTTGGAGTGGAAGGTTTTGAAATTGGAGATACTATCGCCGATTTTGAAAATCCAGAAGCATTACAGACAATTGCTATTGACGAGCCTACAATGAGCATGCTGTTTACCATAAATGACTCTCCTTTCTTTGGTAAAGAGGGGAAATTTGTAACTTCTCGTCATATTAGAGATCGTTTGACAAAAGAATTAGAGAAAAACTTAGCGATGAAGTTAGGTGAAACTGATTCTGCTGATAAATTCATGGTATTTGGTCGTGGCGTATTGCACTTGTCTGTTCTTATAGAAACTATGAGAAGAGAAGGATATGAATTACAAATCGGTCAACCACAAGTTATCATCAAAGAAATTGATGGTAAAAAATGTGAGCCTATTGAGGAATTAACCATCGATTTACCGGAATCACTTTCAGGAAGAGCGGTAGAGTTTGTAACTTTACGTAAAGGAGAAATGTTGAGTATGGAAACTAAAGGGGAGCGTATGATTATAAAATTTAACATTCCATCTCGTGGAATTATCGGATTGCGTAATCAATTACTAACTGCTACTGCAGGTGAAGCAATTATGGCACACCGTTTTATAGGATATGAGCCTTACAAAGGAGAAATTTCTGGACGTAACAAGGGATCATTAATTTCTATGGAAAAAGGAAAAGCTATTCCTTATTCTATCGATAAATTGCAAGATCGTGGTAAGTTTTTTGTTGAACCAAATGCCGAAATTTACGAAGGTCAAGTAATTGGAGAAAATTCTCGTGGTGATGACATGTGTGTAAACGTAACCAAAGAGAAAAAACAATCGAATGTACGTTCCTCTGGAAATGATGAAAAAGCAAGGATTATCCCTCCGATTATTTTCTCATTAGAAGAAGCATTAGAATACATTCAAAAAGATGAATATGTTGAGGTTACACCAAAATCGATTCGGTTGAGAAAAATATATTTGACCGAAACAGATCGAAAAAGATTTAAAATCTAATCTTAGCAATCATAGTAAAAAAGCCATTCGAAAGAATGGCTTTTTTAGTGGTTTTATTATTTAAGTTGAAGTTATGAAAGCTTATAGGTGTAATTGTGATAATCTAGCTAAAAATACTTCTTTATGAAACATAGTTTAGAATTTGGTAAAATAAAAATATAATTGGTGTTACAAATATAACACTATCCAGTCGATCTAGAATGCCTCCGTGTCCGGGCATTATCCTTCCGCTATCTTTTACCCCGGCAATGCGCTTGAATTTGGATTCAATTAAATCGCCAATGGTTCCGAAAATACTAACTATTAGAGCTGTTATTATCCAAATAAAAGTATTGGATTCCACAATTTCGATATAGTATTTCGAAATAATATAACTTGCTAAAACAGCAAATACAACTCCGCCAACAAAACCTTCTATGGTTTTTTTAGGGGATACTTTTTCGAATAATTTTCTTTTTCCGATAGATTTCCCAATAATATAGGCAAAGGTGTCATTTGTCCAAATAAGGATAAAAATACTGATGATAATCTTGGGGTTGTAGCCTACTTTTCCGAATGGGATTTTCGTTATTAAAAGAAAAGGAAGGATGATATAGCCAATTAGATAGACGTATTTTGAGTAAGAGTTAAGGGTTGTCTGATTTTCGTTAAATAAAAATAAAAGACATTTTACTGATACCAACAATACCAGAAAAAGCACTATTTTCTCTATATTTTGATTGTATCGGATGGAATATAATAAAACCTCACCCTTCGTGGCATTTGCAATTCGATACGTCAGAAAATAAGTGACGCCGGCAAAAAGAATAGGGACGATTTTGTTGATATTTACTAAACCACAAAATTCGAATACCGCTATTATTAAGAATATTCCAAAAAGAATAAAGAAACTGTCAAAATTTTTATTTGTCGAAAACAGTATTGAAGCTAACAGTAGAATTACATAAATCGCACCCGATATAGACCTCTTGAGTGTTTCATTCATCTTAAAGATCTTCTAAAAGCAATAAATATAGGTTTTTTGCGGTACTTCCATAATGGGTGAAATTTTCTTCTGCTGCTTTCTCGAAATATTTTATGGTAGTTATATTAGTAGGATAGTCTCTTATGTATTTCTTTTTTATAACACTAAGTCCGTCACTTTTTGATTCTATAATCTGGCTTATGGAGGCCACAATGATTATGTTTACTGGTAATTCGTTTGGTTTATTTTGTTTGATTTGATTGGAGGAAAATAACACAGAGCCTTCATCGGCAATCAGGTTTTCACAACTTGCCAATAAAAAAGAAGGGTTTTGAGCTTTGTCATAGATGATTTTATTTTCATCCAGCATTCCAAAGAGGGTAGGCTCATAACATAGCGCTTCACTCTCGAACCAGTCGTTCTCTTCTAATATGTTTTCAAAATGATCTGTAACTTCAGTGATATTCTCACAGTATAAAAATTTACCACCATTTTTTTTAAAATTATAAATAAATTTTTCATCTAAAGACGCGTCGGCATCCAGAATGAATTGGCCATATTCAGTATCTTTTTCTTCCTCAGAAGCTGGATTAGTAGCACCAAAAATTTTTCTAAAAAGACTCATATTTTTCTATACTAGTTTTAATATAAAGTTTGAAAACGTTCAAAGATAAAAAAATCTTAATTCAAAAGTATCTTTTGAATTAAGATTTTAAAAATAATAAACGTTTTTGTATCTTTTATTAGGCGACTACCTCTTCCAGATTTGTGTCAAACGTCCTTTTGCCAAAAATAGCTTCTAAGTCATCCTTAAAGATTACTTCTTTTTCTATCAAGATATCTGCTAATTGGTTCAATTTGTCTTTATTATCTTCTAATATTTTGATGGCTCTTTCGTATTGGCTTTCAATTAATAAAGAGATTTCCTTATCAATAATCATGGCTGTTTCTTCTGAATAGGGTTTGGAAAAGCTATACTCGCTTTGCCCAGTTGAATCATAATAAGTTACGTTTCCTATTTTTTCATTTAAGCCATATATGGTCACCATAGCACGAGCTTGTCGAGTCACTTTTTCCAGATCGCTAAGTGCTCCTGTCGAAATTCTATCGAAAGTTACTTTCTCGGCGGCTCTACCGCCCATGGTGGCACACATTTCATCCAGCATTTGATCAGTACGAACAATTAAGCGTTCTTCCGGTAAATACCAAGCCGCCCCAAGACTTTGTCCTCTCGGTACAATGGTTACTTTTATTAATGGTGCTGCATGTTCCAACATCCAACTCACCGTGGCATGACCCGCTTCGTGAATGGCAATAGCTTTCTTTTCTTCCGGTGTCACAATTTTATTTTTCTTTTCAAGACCGCCCACGATTCTATCTACGGCGTCTAGAAAATCTTGTTTGTCTACAGCTGTTTTGTTGTTTCTGGCAGCGATTAAGGCCGCTTCGTTGCATACATTGGCAATATCAGCCCCTGAGAAACCAGGAGTTTGTTTGGCTAGAAATTCGGTATCTAGTCCTTCTACTTTTTTCAAAGGGGCAAGATGTACCAAGAATATTTCAGCACGTTCCCGAATATCCGGCAAGTCCACAAAAATTTGTCTGTCAAAACGACCCGCGCGCATTAAGGCTTTGTCCAAAACATCGGCTCTATTTGTTGCGGCTAAAACAATTACGTTAGAATTGGTTCCAAAACCGTCCATTTCCGTAAGCAGTTGGTTCAATGTATTTTCACGCTCGTCATTTCCGCCCGACATGTTGCTTTTTCCTCGGGCTCTACCCACGGCATCAATTTCATCAATAAAGATAATTGCAGGTGATTTTTCTTTGGCTTGTTTGAATAAATCGCGCACACGGGATGCACCAACTCCAACAAACATTTCGACAAAATCAGAACCTGATAAAGAGAAAAAAGGTACTTGGGCTTCACCAGCAACGGCTTTTGCTAATAAGGTTTTTCCCGTTCCTGGAGGTCCAACGAGCAGTGCGCCTTTTGGAATTTTCCCCCCTAGATTGGTGTATTTTTCTGGGTTTTTCAGGAATTCTACGATTTCCTGTATTTCTTCTTTTGCACCTTCTAAACCGGCAACATCTTTAAAAGTAGTTTTGATGTCTGTTTTCTCGTCAAAAAGCTTGGCTTTTGATTTTCCAATATTGAAAATTTGGCCTCCACCGCCTCCACCGCCTCCGGACATTCTTCGCATGATGAATAACCAAACTCCAATGATAATGATGATTGGCAATAAGCTAATAATGATATCCGTCCAGTTGTTTTTTGGCAAGAAATTAAAATCTTTTAATTTTCCCTCTTTAACTGCCTTTTCTAGCCTGGTTTGAAATAATTGGTCGTTACCAATGATAAAAGTGTAGTGAGGTCCTTTGTTAGGTCGGTCAAAAACATCTTTAGCTACCGGCTTATTTGCGGGATCTTTTAATGCTTGGGCATTCAGGAACACCTCGGCCTCTGACTTATTATAAACAATTACTTTTTCGATCTGCCCTTTTTCTAAATAAGCATTGAATTTTGAAGAGGTTAACGGAGAGGGTTCAGATAGATTAGAACCTCCAGTTATAAAACTGATGAACAAGAAAATCAGCAATATTGCGGTATAAATTAACCAAGGACTTACTTTGAATTTGTTTGAATTTGGATTATTATCTTTAGCCATTATTGGTATATTTTTTTAGTATTTATTTTCGATTGTGGTGATTTTAGCATCTCCCCAAAGACTCTCGATATTGTAATATTCCCTAATTTGCTTTTGGAAAACATGAACCACGATATGTACATAATCCATAAGTACCCATTCGGCATTGTCGGATCCTTCCACATGCCAAGGCTTGTCTTTTAATTCTTTTGAAACTGTCTTTTGTATGGAGTTAACTATGGCGTTAACTTGGGTGTTTGAATTTCCGTTGCAGATGATAAAATAGTCACAAACGGCGGTGTCTATTTCCCTTAAATCTAGAATATCGATGTCATTTCCTTTTACTTCTTCTATTCCTTTGATGATGTTAGCCAATAGAACATCATTATTTACAGTCTTTTTTGCCATGAATTATTTTTAATATAAGTTGGTAAAGTTACCATTTTTTGTGATTATTTTTGAACCTTAACATAAATATTAAATTATGTTTCGCAAATAATTTCTCATGAAATTGGCATAATCAATTTAAAGGCTTATAAAATTAAACAAATTTGTGAATTACATTTGCCTGTCGGCAGACAGGTTTGACCATTAAAAAACAATTAAAATCTACAAATGAAACGAATCAAACTCGATGCCATAGATTCCACAAATGAGTTCCTCAAGGGATTGTCTGCTAAACAAGCAGTAGAAAACTTTACAGTGGTTACAGCCGAAGATCAAACAAAAGGCAAGGGGCAAATGGGTTCGGTTTGGGTTTCTGAGACCGGTAAAAACTTAATTATGAGTGTTTTGATTAGGGATTTTGCAAAAAATAGCAGCCAAATTTTCGATGTCAATATCGCGGTTTCCGTCTCAATAATTCAAGCTTTGGAAGAGTTTGGTATTCCTGAATTAAGTATAAAATGGCCAAACGACATTATGTCATATGATAAAAAGATAGGCGGTGTTCTCATTGAAAACAGTATTAAAAGTAAAGGGAGTATCTTTTCGGTCGTGGGTTTGGGATTGAATGTCAACCAAACGGATTTTGAACAATTGCCAAAGGCATCTTCAATAGCCGCAATTTGTAATACGTCTTTTGACAAAGAAGAAATTCTTTTGAGGATTGTCGAAAAATTGGAACAAAATATGGGGTCTTGGAATGTAAACCCAGGTTTATTTCGGTCGGAGTACACTAACAAGCTATTCAAAAAAGGAATTCCATCGCCTTTTGAAGATCAAAATCAACACCAATTCATGGGGATTATTCAAGGAGTTTCCAACATTGGAAAACTCCGAATTCGTTTAGAAAATGATATCGTTTCTGAGTTTGATATTAAAGAAATACAAATGCTGTATTAAGATCATTAACCAAAAAACGCTCAACTTGCGCTGAACGTTTTTCGTTTATAAAATAAATGCGACTATAATTTTGGCATATTCACGGCCAGAGTTTCTATGAATTTGCCAATTGGGCCTTTTATCATCATGGCCATCATGGCGTTGAATTCGCCTTCAAAAAGCAATTGCACATTAGAAGTGTCTTCTGAAAGGGAATTAATGTCTACTTCCAAAGTAAAAGGTAATTTGTCGCTAGCGGCGCCTAAAACTAGTTTCGTTGGTCCTGCTTTTTCTATCATTTTAAGTTTTATTTCGGGCATGCCGCTTAGTCCAAAAAGAAAAGAATCATCGCTAAGGACTTCAAATTTAGCGATGTTTTCGGGCATTAATTTCTCGAAATTTCTTACATCACTCAATAAATCATATAATTCTTGAGCCGATTTTCCGATAGTAACTCTGGGACTTTCTAAATTCATTTTTTAATTTTTATTTCCTTAGTTTGGGGATAATAGTCTTAAATAAATCAATTTTTATACAGCAATACCCCAAGTCGATGGACTTAAATTCCATTCTCTCAGCGTTTGCTCTTCTTCTTCAGTGATGTATCTTTTGGCAACAGCCAAATTCAACAAGTTTTGATAGTTGCTTAAAGTAAACAAGTCCACATTGGCATTCTTGAAGTTTTCTTGGGCAATGTCAAAACCATAAGTAAATATGGCAGCCATCCCTTTTATGTTGGCTCCTGCAGCGCGCAAGGCTTCAACAGCAAGTAAACTGCTGTTCCCCGTGCTGATTAAATCTTCTACAATCACCACGTTTTGTCCTTTTTGCAGAAAACCTTCCACTTGGTTTTGTCTGCCATGTTTTTTTGGTTCTGGTCGGACGTACACAAATGGTAAACCAAGACTTTCAGCAACTAAAATTCCAATACCAATAGCTCCTGTGGCCACGCCAGCAATGACATCTGGCTTTCCAAATTGCTTTTCGATATTTTTTGCAAACTCATCACGAACATAATTTCTTATGAGCGGAAACGATAAAATTAATCGGTTATCACAATAAATCGGTGATTGCCATCCTGAAGCCCAAGTAAAAGGATTTCTTGGATTCAATTTAATTGCATTTATTTGCAAAAGTAATTCGGCAGTTTTCTCGGCAGTATCTTTATTAAATATCATAATACAAATGTATAAAGTTTTTGTGAACGATAAACCACTTTTTTTGACAAATGAAATCTCCAAGGAGACTAATTTTCAACTTTTCTTGTTAGAAAGTGTTGATATCGTTCAGCTTATAATAAAAATATTTCAAAATAAAATTCAGAAGGCCTATCTCTACCATCCTGATGAAAAGCAGATTATGAAAACCTTGAAGTCAAAAATCCCTGTCAATAAGGCCGGTGGCGGATTAGTTTATAACAAAAAGGGAGAGGTTTTATTTATTTTTAGAGGCGGAAAATGGGATTTGCCGAAGGGTGGGATTGAAAAGGGGGAGGATATTGAAGCCACTGCTATGCGTGAAGTGGAAGAAGAAACGGGAGTCAACCAGTTGACCATTACCAAAAAAATGCAAAAAACCTATCATGTATTCAAAAGAAACGGAGTTTATAAACTAAAAATCACCCATTGGTTTGAAATGACCTCTGATTTTGAGGGAACTCCAGTAGGGCAAATCGAAGAAGGTATCGAAAAAGCAGTTTGGCTAAAGCCAAATGAAATGCCGGAAGTCCTCAAAAATTCCTATGAAAATATAAAATTGTTGTTTGAAGAAGAGAATATTAGTTTTTAGTAGTCCGTCCCAAAGTCTCGGGAGCAGAATTGTGAATGTAGCTTTAGGCTGTTAATTGGTTTCATTTTTTTGAGCTGAATACTAAAAAACTGAACACTGCCAACTTTTCTGTTATCTTTGCAAAATGAATAAAAATCATCATTCCAACAATATATTACTCAACTTAGGTATAGAAAACCTCAACGAAATGCAGGTTGCCGCCCAAGAAACCATTTTGAGCGACAACAATATTTTACTGCTTTCGCCAACAGGTTCTGGAAAAACATTGGCTTTCTTGTTGCCCATTTTCGAAATGCTGAAACCCGAAATGCTGTCTGTTCAATGTTTGATTCTGGTTCCATCTCGGGAATTAGGACTTCAAATTGAGCAAGTTTGGAAAAAAATGGGTACGGCATATAAAGTAAATGTCTGTTACGGAGGGCATTCTATCGACACCGAAATTAAGAATTTGAGCAATCCGCCAGCCATCTTAATTGGAACTCCGGGCAGGATTGCCGATCATATCGATAGAGGTACTTTTCGTTTGGACAAAATTGAGACTTTGATTTTGGACGAATTCGACAAATCTTTGCAGTTGGGTTTTCATGAGCAAATGTCTTTTATCATTGGAAAATTATCTAAACTGAACAAACGCGTTTTGGTTTCAGCCACTTCAGATATCGAAATTCCAAAATACACCAGAGTAGTTAATCCGACGATTTTGGATTTTATTCCAAGCGAAGCAGAAGCAAGTAATCTTGCGATGAAATTGGTAGTTTCGAAGGAGAAAGACAAAATCGGGAGTTTGTTTAACTTGATTTGTTCACTTAAATCCCAATCGGCATTGGTGTTTTGCAACCATCGTGATGCGGCAGAACGCATTAGCGATACTTTGAACGAAAAAGGAATTTATTCCACGTATTATCATGGCGGAATGGATCAGGATGAACGCGAACGCGCTTTAATCCAGTTCAGAAACGGAAGTGTAAGCTATTTAATCACCACGGATTTGGCCGCACGTGGACTTGATATTCCCGAAATGAAGCACGTTATTCATTATCATTTGCCTTCCAAAGAAGATGAATTCACGCACAGGAACGGAAGAACAGCAAGAATGTTGGCTTCCGGAACAGCTTATGTCATTGCGCACGATAGCGAAAAAAAGTTGGATTATATTGATTATGGAATGCCACTTTTAAAAGTGGAAAACAGCACCACCTTGCCAAAACCACCCGAATTTCAAACCATCTACATCAGTGGTGGAAAGAAAAATAAATTGAATAAAATTGATATGGTAGGTTTCTTTTCCCAAAAAGGAAAGTTGGAGAAAGGCGATTTAGGGTTGATAGAAGTCAAAGATTTTATTTCTTTTGCTGCCGTAAGATTCAATAAGGTAAAAGACTTACTTCATAACATCAAGGACGAAAAAATGAAAGGTAAAAAGTTCAAAATCGAAGTTGCCCGAAAGGTGATTAAGAAAGAAGAGGAGTAGTTTCAGATTTCAGATTTCAGATTTCAGATTTCAGATTTCAGATTAAGAAGGTTAAACCTCTCTCTTCAAAAATAAAAAAAAACGAAAACGTCTTGATTTCTCAATACGTTTTCGTTTTTTTGCTAACTGCTAACTGCTAACTGCTAACTGCTAACTGCTAACTGCTAACTGCTAACTGCCGTCTAAAGACTATATTTTCTTCACGTATTGCGTAATAATCACAATAGTTTGTCCGTCAACTCTGCCTTCAATATATTCGGCATTCGTGTGGTCTAATCGAATGTTTCTTACAGCAGTTCCTTGTTTGGCCACCATACTGGATCCTTTTACTTTCAAATCTTTGATTAAAACTACGGAATCACCAGTAGCAAGAAATACTCCGTTGCTGTCGCGGTGAATGACTTTATTTTCATCTTCCTCGCCTTCGCCAGTGGCTTGCGCCCAAACTAAAGTATCTTCATCTAAGTACATCATATCCAGCAATTCTTTTGGCCAACCCGCTGCTCGCGTTCTGCTCAACATTCTCCAGGCAACCACTTGAACCGCTGTGTTCTCATTCCACATGCTGTCATTTAAACATCTCCAATGATTTAAATCTACAATTGCCGGATTTTCAATTTGGTCAATACAAGTACTGCAAGCTAAAATGCTTTCGTCTAATCCTCCTTTTTTTGTAGGTAAAACGGAATATACTTTTAGGTTTTCGGTGGCAGCACATAATTCACATTTGGAATCACTGCGTTTGTGTAATATTCTTTCCATTCTACTGTTGTCTGTTTTTTGCGAAAGTAATGCTAATTAAAGACTTTATCCAAATTTATACAGAATACTATTTCTTTACTTTCACGGCTTCAGGAACTAGTAATTCATATTGCCCATTATTGCGAATAACATCTCTCACGATACTAGAACTGATATAAGAAGTTCCTGCAGCAGTTAATAAAAACACCGTTTCAATTTTAGACATCCGTCTATTGGTATGGGCAATGGCTTTTTCGAACTCAAAATCGGCCTGATTGCGTAATCCACGCAGAATGAAATTAGCATTTATCTTTTGGCACAATTCGATGGTTAGTCCTTCGTAAATGACAATGGAAATCTTGGGTTCGTTTTTGAAGGTTTCTTCGATGAATCGTTTTCTTTCCTCAAGCGAAAACATATATTTTTTATCGGCATTGACACCAATGGCAATTACAATTTCGTCGAATAAGGTAATGCCTCTTCTGATAATATCTTCATGACCTAAAGTGATGGGATCAAACGATCCAGGAAATATGGCTTTTCTCATTTTTTTGATACGATTTTTTCTAGGTTTTTAAAACATTTAGTTATTCAGACAACGCTAATTCTATGGCATTAGTAAATAAATCTTCCAATGAAATTCCGGCGGCCTTGGCTTGTTGCGGAATGAGACTTTCGGTGGTCAATCCCGGAATAGTATTCATTTCGAGCATGTGGGGTTCGCCGTCCACAAAGATGAATTCGCTTCTGGAAAAGCCTTTCATTTTCAGTACTTCATAAGCGCGTCTAGCAGCTTCGCTTACTCTTTGTGTCATTTCGTCAGAGATTCTAGCTGGCGTAATTTCTTGGGATTTCCCTTGATATTTGGCCTCATAATCAAAGAAATCATTTTCGGAAACTATTTCAGTGATGGGTAAAACGATTATTTCGCCTTTATAATTGATGACTCCCACAGAAACTTCGGTACCGTCCAAAAAACTTTCGATGATAATTTCGTTGTCTTCTTGGTAAGCCACTTCAATGGCGATAGGCAATTCGGCAGCCGTTTTTACTTTGGAAATCCCAAAACTGGAACCCGATTTATTGGGTTTTACAAAACAAGGCAATCCAACGGCTTTCACAATTTCGGTAGTGTCAATATGATCTCCTTTGTTCAAATAATACGAAGTGGCAGTTTTGATTCCGTAAGGTTTTAAAACCGACAATAAATCCCGTTTGTTGAATGTCAATGCTGCCTGATAATAATCGCAGGAAGACTGGGGCATCCCGATTAATTCAAAATAAGCCTGCATCAAACCATCTTCGCCTGGTGTTCCGTGAATGGCGTTGAAAACGCAGTCGAAAGTGATTTTGGTTCCGTTTATAGTTGTTGAAAAATCGTTTTTATCAATGGGAAATTCTGCATCTTGGGCATCAACATACACCCATTTTTCTTTGAAAATATGGATTCGGAATCCGTTGAATTTGGTTTTGTCAAGAAATTGATAGACGACGTTTCCGCTGATTAAGGAGATTTTATATTCGCTTGAATATCCGCCCATGATGATGGCAATGTTTTTCATTTTATAGGTATTGGGTGTTAGGTTCTGGGTTTTGGTTAAAATAAAACGGCGCCGTTAATAGGATTTCCTTAGCCATGTTGCAAGCGGCATCCCAGGCTTTTTATCGTGGATACATCGTACAGCAGGAAACCTGCCTACCAGCAGATAGCTCCCATGAAAACTAGTAAACAAAATTAGAATTTTTTTTGGAACGAAATAACTTTATCTTTGCGACTTATTAAATTAAATTTATGAGCTTACGTAATTATCTTACCAGCCGCGTGTTTTTTGGACAAGCACTTGCCGCTCTTGCTATTCTTGCTGTTTTGGGTTATTTTTTTGTGAATTGGTTGACTTTTACGACGGATCATGGTCACGAAATAACGGTGCCCAATTTAGCCAAGTTGACTGAGGAGCAGGTCGAGGAAAAATTAGACGAATTGGACTTGGATTATGTCCTTTTGGACAGCGTAGATTACAACAGTGATTATCCTAAATTTACTGTGGTCGAGCAAGATCCTTTACCTGGTGCCAAGGTAAAAGAAGGCAGAAAAGTATATATCAAGATTAATGCTTCGGGGTTTTCGTCTGTGCGTATTCCGGATTTAATCCAAAAAACATATCGTGAAGCGGTACCTACATTAAAGGCTTTGGGTCTTGAGGAAGGTACGATTACCTATATTCCGAATCTAGGAAAAGACATGGTTTTGGAAATGCGTTGCAAAGGAAGAAACCTCAAAGTGGGTGATCATGTTTTGAAAGCCTCTAAAATTGATTTGGTGCTGGGCGACGGCAACGAAAGTTATATAGAAGAAGTGGATAGTACGGCCACCTCAACAGATGATTTACCTGCGCATGAACAGTAATAATGACACTTCAGATTTAGACGAAGAATTGTTCGAACATTATCGATTTGACATTCCCAAAGGGCAATTGCTCCTGAGAATTGACAAATACTTGATGATCATGATTCCGAATGCCACTCGTAATAAAATACAAAATGCCGCCACTGCTGGAGATATTTATGTAAATGACAAACCTGTAAAATCCAATTATAAAGTAAAGCCTTTTGATGTGATTCGCATTATGTTGTCGCATCCGCCATTTGAAAACAGGGTAGACCCCGAAGACATTCCGCTTGACATTGTTTATGAGGACGACGCACTTTTGCTAGTGAACAAACCCCCGGATTTTGTGGTACATCCCGGTCACGGAA
>CAZHVE010000007.1:0-49434 GCA_964535705.1 uncultured Flavobacterium sp. | reverse complement strand
AAAATAATTTTTTTCATTTTAATTTAATTTAAAGTTAGTTTAACAAATTTATCCGAATTTTATGTTGCAACAATTCTTACGAATAATAGTTGTTAACATTTTAATTAACAATATCGCATTTATGAGTACTACTATTTGCAACATGCCTAAAAATATGGGATTAAAAATGTCAATTTCATATTCCTAAATAAATTAGACCAAACATAAAAAAAGCTTATCTCAAATGAAGGTACTCAAGATTGGAGATTCTAATAAGCAACAATCATGAACTACCGTGGTAATTTAAATCAGGCAAAATAAAGCAATAACTCGATTTTGAAATGCTATTGATTCTTTTGACTGTATGACTTTTGACTTACGGAAGACTCTCTTGTTATTATAAAAAAATGCTTCATAACCTTAGCATTTTAAAAAATAAACACTATTTTTAAAAAAAATTAATGACATTATTATGAAAAAAAGAATCTTAATTGTCGCATTACTTTGTTCGGCATTCACAACAATTCAAGCCCAATCCGTTAAAATAGGCATTAAAGCGGGTCTTAATTATGCCAATCAAACCGGGACAACCATAACGGTAAATAGTAAAAATTACCAAACTGAGGCGATATCCAGTTACCATGCCGGTTTAGTAGCAGAGCTTAGCTTGTTTAAAGGACTCGCCATTCAACCAGAATTGCTGTATTCCACCCAAGGGGCAACTTATAAAGGCGTTAGTGGAACTGTTGGCGACATAAAAAATGAAGTAGGTTATCTTGCGATTCCTATAATGATTAAAATAGGTTTAAGCAAAAGCATCAGCCTTGAATTAGGACCACAAGCTTCTTTTTTATTGAGTGAAAAGGATAATGTTAACCTATACAAATCAAACACCTTTGATTTTGGGGTTGCCGGAGGATTAGGACTGAAAGTCACTAAAAGTATCTTCCTTCAAGCTCGATATGGCTTGGGCTTAACTGAACTATCGAAAGAAGCGCAAACCAAAAATTCCGTTATTCAAATATCAGCTGGCATGCTGTTCTAATCAAACAAGGAATAAATTTTACACAAACCGTTCTTTATTGGAACGGTTTTTTTATTTTTACAAAATACGAATCGGAAAATGCAACAGGTAAATTTCGTATTCCAATAAAAAACATATAATATAAATAGGCATGAAAATCAGCATCATCAACGGACCAAATCTCAATCTACTCGGCAAACGAGAACCGGAAATATATGGCAGTGAAACTTTTGAAGCTTATTTCAATTCCTTACAGGAAAAATTTCCACAACTGGAATTGACCTATTATCAAAGTAATATTGAAGGTGAGTTAATTGATAAAATTCAGGAATTGGGGTTTTCGTATGACGGTATTATCCTGAATGCCGGTGCATATACTCACACTTCAATAGGCATTGGCGACTGCATAAAAGCCATCACGACTCCGGTGGTCGAAGTGCATATATCCAATACTTTTTCACGCGAGAGTTTCCGGCATCAATCGTATATTTCGGGGAACGCCAAAGGGGTTGTTCTTGGTTTTGGGCTAAAAAGTTATGAATTGGCCTTGTTGTCCTTTTTATAATTGACATATAATTAAATTACTACTCACAAAAAAACGGAGCAGATATAACAATCTGCTCCGTTTTTTATCTTTAAAACTAATCTCTTTTTAATACTCCGTTGGTTCGATGTGAATCAAAACGTGTCCAAGTTCAGGAATTTCTTCCCGCAAAGTATCTTTAAGTACATGCGCCAATTCGTGCCCTTCCTTTACTGTAATAGCTGAATTTACTATAGCGTGTAATTCGACATGGTATTTCATTCCTGCTTTTCGAATAAAACATTTTTCGGTATTCACTATTCCCTCCACTTGCTGGGCCACTTTTCTGATGGAGGTAATTAAGTCTTCATTGAGATGCTCGTCCATGATTTCGCCCAAAGCTGGTCTAAAAATCAAATAACTGTTGTAAAATATAAATCCTGAGGCAAAAAGTGCCGCCCAATCATCGGCTGACTCGTATCCTTTTCCCAAAAACAAGGCAATGGAAATGCCAATAAATGCAGCCACGGATGTTATAGCGTCGCTTCTATGATGCCAAGCATCGGCTTTTAGAGAAGAACTATTGGATTCCATACTCCTTCTCATCACCAAACGAAAAGAATATTCTTTCCAAATGATTATGGTTCCAAGAACAAGAAGTGTCCAAGGTTTTGGTAATTCGTGAGGTGTCCCAATATTATTGATGCTTTCATAAGCAATAATGGTGGCTGAAGTAATCAGGAAACCCACCACCAAAAAAGTGATTAATGGCTCGGCTCTGCCGTGACCGTAGGGATGGTTTTCGTCGGCAGGTTTATTAGAATACTTGATTCCAAACAAGACTAAAAATGAAGAAAAGATGTCTGTTGTAGATTCTATGGCATCTGCTGTCAAGGCATAAGAGTTACCAAAAAAACCAGCTAGGCCTTTAATAATCGCTAATAATGCATTACCAATTATGCTAAAATAGGTTGCTTTTACTGCGGTTTGCTCGTTTGTCATTTTCTCTTTTTACTAAACTAAGTAGGAGTATTTTAAACACAGATTCCACAGATTAACACAGATTTTTAATGTAGCAAATACTTTAATTTGTGAAAATTTGTGGAATCTGTGTTACTTATTTTTCCGAATAATTATTATGCCCGAACAATTTTCGCCCCAATGGCTCTCAATCGTTCATCGATTCGTTCATACCCCCTATCGATTTGTTCAATATTTTGAATCGTACTGGTTCCTTTTGCAGAAAGCGCCGCAATCAATAAGGAGATTCCAGCTCTAATATCAGGGGAAGACATGGTTGTGGCCTTGAGTTGCGATTTAAAATCATGACCAATTACAACGGCTCTATGGGGATCACATAATATTATTTTAGCGCCCATATCAATCAATTTATCAACGAAAAACAATCTGCTTTCGAACATTTTTTGATGAATAAGGACATCCCCTTTGGCTTGGGTTGCCACAACAAGAACAATGCTTAACAAATCCGGGGTAAATCCTGGCCAAGGCGCATCTGAAACCGTAAGAATGGAACCGTCAATATCTGTTTTTACCTGATAACCGTCTTTGTGTGCGGGAATATAAATATCGTCTCCTCTTTTTTCTAAGGTAATCCCTAGTTTTCTGAATACATTAGGAATAAGTCCCAAGTTATCCCAACTCACATCTTTAATGGTAATTTCGCTTCTGGTCATGGCGGCAAGCCCTATCCAACTTCCAATTTCAATCATATCTGGAAGAATGCTATGCGTACAGCCACCCAATTTTTCAACTCCTTCGATGGTCAATAAGTTGGATCCAATCCCCGAAACTTTCGCCCCCATGGCGTTCATCATTTTACACAACTGTTGCAAATAAGGTTCGCAAGCTGCATTGTAAATCGTTGTTGTCCCTTTGGCCAAAACAGCAGCCATAACAATATTTGCCGTTCCTGTCACAGAAGCTTCGTCTAGTACCATATTAGCACCTATTAATCCCTCTGTAGCTTCAACACCATAAAAATGATCTTCTCTGTTGTATCGGAATTTGGCACCTAAATTAATGAATCCTTCAAAATGGGTATCCAATCTTCTTCGCCCTATTTTATCTCCACCCGGTTTTGGAATATATCCTTTTCCAAAACGTGCCAAAAGTGGCCCAACAATCATAATAGAACCCCGAAGCGAACCGCCTTCTTTCTTGAAAGCTTCCGTTTCTAAATAGTTGACATTAACCTCATCGGCTTGAAAAGTATAAGAGCCAGGACCTATTTTTTGGATTTTAACGCCTAAGTTCCCTAAAAGGGTAATTAGTTTGTTAATGTCAATTATATCGGGAATATTATTGATGGTAACTTTTTCTGGAGTCAACAATATGGCGCATAATATTTGTAATGCTTCGTTTTTTGCTCCTTGTGGCGTGATTTCGCCTTTAAGACTAACGCCTCCTTCTATTTTGAAAATTCCCATTTTATTTAGCTATGATGAGTTATAAAGGTTTTCTGTTTTGGTTTTTATGAGTCGGATTTGACTT
Source organism: uncultured Flavobacterium sp. (assembly GCA_964535705.1). GTDB lineage: Bacteria > Bacteroidota > Bacteroidia > Flavobacteriales > Flavobacteriaceae > Flavobacterium. The sequence goes on along the minus strand of CAZHVE010000007.1, from coordinate 45,397 downwards.
TCCTGCTTTTATATTTTTGTTACTTTGGATTTTTGGTTGTCCCGCAGGAGTAATTTTATTAGAAACTCGCTTATTGGTGCGCAATAAATCTGTGGTAGTCAAAAGTTCTTCGGTGCTTTGAAGCATATTTATTTTTCCGCCTGACAATTCGTATAAATGTTCGAAAATCACATCATCTTTCACGGTATCCTTATTCCAACTTAAATAGGATTTTTTCATGTGATTGGCGATTACTTTCACCAAGGCATTTTTCATCTCATCATCCTCCCATTTATTGGCAACATCAATCATGTACTTAATATTATTACCATAATACCTGTACTTAGGAAAGTTTTGCGGATATTGTAAAACATCCGGTTTCAACTGTAATACTTCGCGGGTCGGAACGGGATAAGGAGATTCTACATCCAATTTAAAATCAGACATAATAAAGAGCTGATCCCACAATTTGTGCTGAAAATCAGGAACATCACGCAGATGGGGATTCAAACTTCCCATAACCTGAATGATATATTTGGCCGCTTTTTTACGCTCTTCCCTATCTTCAATAGCTGTAGCTTGATCTATCAATTTTTGCAAATGACGACCGTATTCTGGAATAATTAAATGAGATCTTTCGGCATTATATTCCAAATGATGAACGACATCGTTTGCAACTTCTTTTGTATATTTTGTATTCATATTTATAGGGAAATAATACCTTCAATGGTAGAAACTTCAATGTATTTGTCAATTATTTCTTGAGCATCTTTCATCATTACATCAACAGATATACTCGTGAATTTTCCTGTTTTAGATTTAGTTGTTTTTATTATTGCACCCATACAATCAAAAGCTTCTTCAACACGGATAACATTATCATTTACAGTTGGCACGATAAATTTATACAAATATTCTGTTGGCCACGTATTGCTCATATCCAACTCTACTTTTAATCTATCATAAAATTCTTGAGTGTCCTTATCCATTCTATAATTAAAAATAAAGGCAAATATACAGTTTTGATTTTAGATTTGGGATTTAGGGTTTGGGATTTTTAAAAAGAAGCCTATATATCAAAATAATCGCTCTAAATCAGGATAACTTTAGGTAAATTAGCATACTGTTTTTAAAACAGAGACAAAAAAATGGCGTTATAACTTAAGAAATAAGAACTGGGAAAATCAGTATCATTAAGAATTTACAAGTAAATGGCTTTATATTATTTAGAAATTTTCGGGCAAATAAATAGTTTACCTTTCCTATCTTAGCTCCCAAAAAACTCTCAAAATAGATTATTACGCTCCTAAATTTAGTCTAGCAGCAATTATTTGAAACCTATGCAAACGGCGTTACAAATTCTTCAAAAATATTGGAAACATGACTCGTTCAGGTCGCCGCAAGACGAAATTATCAATTCCGTTTTAGAAGGTAAAGATACTTTTGGACTGATGCCAACGGGCGGCGGAAAATCGGTTTGTTTTCAGGTTCCCGCTTTAATGAAGGACGGAATTTGTTTGGTTGTTTCGCCCTTGGTGGCACTGATGAAAGACCAGGTGCAAAGGTTACAAAAACTCGACATAAAAGCTATCGCTTTGACTGGCGGAATTCAGTCTGACGAAATGATTACGCTTTTGGACAATTGCGAATTTGGCAATTATAAATTCCTATATTTATCGCCCGAGCGTTTACAATCCGATTGGATTTTAGAGCGCATAAAAAACCTGCCTATCCATTTGATTGCCATTGACGAAGCGCATTGTGTTTCGCAATGGGGACATGATTTTCGCCCCGCTTATCTGAAAATTGTCCATCTGAAAACCCATTTCCCGAAAGTTCCATTCTTGGCCCTTACCGCTTCGGCGACAAAGATCGTTCTTGATGATGTGATTCTTCAATTAGGGCTTGAAAAACCAACTATTTTTCAAAAATCATTTGCCAGAAAAAACATCGCCTATATGGTTTTTGAAGTCGAAGACAAATTGTATCGAATGGAGCAAATCCTGAAGAAGAATCCGCAACCTTCTATTATATATGTAAGAAATAGAAAATCATGCTCAGAAACTGCCTTGCAATTACAATCCTTGGGATTCAAAGCCACTTATTATCACGGTGGATTATCGGTTAAGGAGAAAGAGAAAAACATGAATCTTTGGATGAACGAGGACGTTCAAATTATGATTGCGACCAATGCCTTTGGGATGGGCATTGACAAATCGAACGTAAAAACAGTGATTCACATTCATCTTCCAGAAAGTATGGAAAGCTATTATCAAGAAGCGGGTCGTGCCGGAAGAGATGAACAAACCGACAAAGGAGGTTCGCTGAACTCAGATGAAAATAAAAGCAATGTGAAGCAAAAAGCGTTTGCCGTACTTCTAACCAGCCCATCCGACAAGGCTCAAGCCCAAAATCAATTTATTAATGTGTTGCCAGACAAAAAAATTCTTACTCAGATTTATATCAAACTATGCACGTACTTCAGGATTGCCTATGGAGAAGGAATTAACGAACAATTTTCTTTCAACCTGAATCACTTTTGCCAAAAATATGGATTTCCAACTTTGAAAACATTCAATGCGATTCAGTTTTTAGACAGACAAGGTATTTTGAGTTTATCACAAGAATATTCAGAGCGAATCACGATGCAGTTCATCATTGAGTCCAAAGAAGTGATTCGGTACATGAGTTTAAATCCCAATGAAGAGGCTGTTATTTTGGCAATACTCCGGACCTATCCTGGAATTTACGAATCGCAAACCGCGATTAATTTGTCTTTAATTACAAAAAAAGCGAGTTGTGACGAGGCCCTAATTCTTTCTATTTTAGAAAAATTGAAAACTCTTGACATTATAGAATATCATAAAAAGAATAATGATGCCACAATAATTTTCAATGAAGTTCGAGAAGACGAAAGAACGATAAATAGGGTTTCTAAATATCTTGAAACTCAAAACAAACAAAAAATTGCCCAATTCGAATCGGTTTTAAACTATATCGATGAGAAGAATCTTTGCAAAAGCAAGTTGATTCTGAATTATTTTGGAGAAAAAACGGAAAGAGATTGTGGAATTTGTTCCTATTGTATTTCAAAAAAAAAGAAACCCACAGAAACTTCCTTGATTTCGGAAAAAATTATTGAATTATTAAAAATACAAGACTTGAATTCAAGAGAAATCCAAAAACTAACTAAAAACACTGAAGACGATATTATCTTTGCCTTGCAAAATTTATTGGAAAACAATAAAATTACTGTGAACCCAAATAATAAATATTCACTAAAATAATGGGGAGATTGCTTCGTTCCTCGCAATGACAATGGAAAAATTACGAATCGTATTTATGGGAACACCCGAGTTTGCCGTTGGCATTCTAGATACCCTAATCAAGAACAATTATAATGTAGTAGGCGTTATTACTGCGGCAGATAAACCGGCAGGTCGTGGCCAAAAAATAAAATATTCGGCAGTAAAAGAATATGCTTTAGCCCATAACCTTACTTTATTGCAGCCAACGAATTTGAAGGAGGAAGGTTTTTTGGCAGAATTGAAAGCCTTAAATGCCAATTTACAAATCGTTGTGGCTTTCCGAATGTTGCCCGAAGTGGTTTGGAAAATGCCAAAGCTAGGAACATTCAACCTTCACGCCTCACTATTACCCAATTATCGCGGAGCTGCTCCAATAAACTGGGCAATTATAAACGGTGACACCAAAACTGGAGTTACCACTTTTTTTATAGATGATAAAATAGACACGGGTGCAATGATTCTTAGTTCTGAGGTTGAAATTGCCCCTGACGAAAATGCAGGACAATTACATGATAGGCTAATGCAGTTAGGAAGCAAAACTGTTTTGGACACTTTGACATTGATCGAGAAGGGAAATGTAACTACGATTATTCAGAAAGAAAGCCCTGAAATAAAAACCGCCTACAAACTAAACAAAGAAAATTGCAAAATAGATTTGACAAAACCAGCTATTGAAATATACAATTTAATAAGAGGCTTGAATCCCTATCCTTCAGCATGGGGTTTTATTAGTGACAAAAACGAAGAATGGAATGTCAAAATCCATGAAGCAACAATGATATTAGAGAATCATAATTATACTATTGGAAAACTGATTTGCAACAAAAAAGAGCTGAAAATTGCAGTAAAAAATGGGTTTATTCAGGTGTTAAGCATCCAATTTCCAGGAAAAAAGAGGATGAGCACTTCAGAATTATTAAATGGAATCACGTTTTCTGAGGAAGCAAAAGCGTATTAACCTCAACAAAACGGGTGTTTTTTGATTGTTTTTAAAGAATTTTGACGTCTTTATGAACAAAAAAAAACAAGTTATCAACAAAACGGGCTAAAATTAAACAAAACGCTTGTAAGGGACGTAAATCCTACTAAATTTGTTCTATTAACAAAGTTTTTTTAACCAACATTTAATAACTAAACATTATGAACAAATCAGAATTAATCGACGCTATCGCTGCTGATGCAGGAATTACAAAAGCTGCTGCAAAACTAGCTTTAGAATCATTTTTAGGAAACGTAGGTAGTACTTTGAAAAAAGGCGGAAGAGTATCTTTAGTAGGTTTCGGATCTTGGTCAGTTTCTGCAAGAGCTGCAAGAGATGGTAGAAATCCTCAAACAGGAAAAACTATAAAAATTGCTGCAAAAAATGTAGTAAAATTTAAAGCTGGTGCTGACTTAGAAGGAGCAGTAAATTAATTTAAGTTTTTCTTAAATATGATTAAACCTTCCTTTGGAGGGTTTTTTTATGCCTTTTATCGACTTTATTAGGTTTATCTTTATTTTTATTCTTAAATTTAAGTAAACTTAAAACCGATGATTTCAGCAAAATTAAAAAAAGGACATCTCCTCATTGCAGAGCCTTCAATGATTGGAGATTTATCATTTAATAGATCCGTTATTTTATTGGCAGACCATAACAAGGAGGGCTCTGTGGGATTTATTATAAACAAACCCTTGAAATACACCTTACACGATTTGATTCCTGAAATTAAAGCGACATTCAAGATCTACAATGGCGGTCCTGTGGAACAAGATAACCTCTATTTCATTCATAATATACCTGAATTAATCCCAAATAGCGTAGAAATTTCCAACGGAATATATTGGGGAGGTGAATATGAAGCTATAAAGGGGCTTATCAATGAAGGCAAAATAAACAAAAAAAATATTCGGTTCTTTTTGGGTTATACAGGATGGGAAGAAGATCAACTAGAAACTGAGGCTGAAGGGAGTTCTTGGATTATTATTGAAAACAACTACGAAAATAAAATTATAGGAAAATCGGCCTCTCATTTTTGGAAAGAAAAAATTATGGAATTGGGTGGAGACTATTTAATTTGGTCAAATGCACCCGAGAACCCCTGCTTAAATTAAACACTCCCCAATGTATCATTCAGATTCCGTACTAATTTGCTAGCAAATTCAGTAGTGAACTCTTTTTTCCGATACTTGGTAATGGGTTGTATTCCTTTAATCACGTTTGTAATAAACAATTCATTCGCTTTTTGAAGGTCGAATGGAGAAATTATCGCTTCAACAACCTCCAAATTTGCTATTTTTCGAGCCAACTCCAAAATTTGTTTTCTCATAACACCATTCAAACATCCTTCTGAAACGGGAGGTGTAGTCAGCGTATTTCCTTTCAACATAAAAAAATTTCCTTGTAAAGCTTCAATAACATTCTTACTGTCATTTAATAACAAACAATTATCCAATCCATTTTCATTGGCAAAAATACTCGCCGTGATGTTAATGATTTTATTTGTCGTTTTTATAGAAGAAAGCAACTGTTTTACCACATAAAAATCAGTGTATAAGTCCACAATGTATTCTTTTTGGTTGATTGAATACAAAGCGGTATCGAGACCTTCAACACTTATCAAAAATGAAACTGTATTGTCTTGGGGCAAGTAATATCCACCGTCATTGCGATAAACCGTAATTCGGGCACGGGAGGAAATTGCCAAGTTTTTACTTTTTGCCAGTGTAAGGATTTGCTCTTCCAAATATTCCATAGTGAAATTCATGGGTATCTCCATTCGAATCACTCGCATCGAAGACATTAATCTAAAATAATGATCTTCTAAAAAAAGAACTTTAGAGTCCATTATTTTAACTGTTTCAAAAACGGCATCTCCATACAAGAAAGCGCGATTTCGAGTCAATATATTGGTATCGTCAGAAACGATTGAGCCATTAAAATTAATCATACTATTAAAAAAAGTCACGACCAGGAGCGTGACCTACATAAGTTATAAAAAAATGATACTACACGGAACCAATTACATGTTTTAGGTCCGAAACTTGGTTTTCCCATAAAAGTGTTGCTTCATTTACTTCATCTTTATCGGCGAAATCAATTACCATCAAAGAAACATCTTTTGTAATTTCGTCCACTAAAATATTTAATTCAAAAAAATATTCTGTGTCTTTATTATCTGAATCAACCCACTTAAACCTTACTTTTTCGCCTGATTTTTTAGAGCAAAGCCTTGCCTTTTCTTCGGAATCATCCCAAATAAAAGTGAAAAATTCGCCACGAGAATTAACATTGTCAGCAAACCATTCTGATAAACCGGAGGGAGTTGATATATACTGGTACAACAACTGTGGAGATGAGTTTATGGGAAATTCTATTTCGTATCGTATTTTTGAATCCATGATTTACAGTTAAATTTTTGTGAAATGTATAGAATATAAAACCAAAAAAAAAGCCTTTTCAGAAATATTTTTTTTTATCCAAAATATACTTGTAAGCTCTAATATAATTTTTATATTTGCACCCGCATTAAAGGAAGCTTTCCTTTAGTAAATGGCGAGATAGCTCAGTTGGTTAGAGCGCAGGATTCATAACCCTGAGGTCCCGAGTTCAAATCTCGGTCTCGCTACTGAAACAAACCCCTAATATACAAAGTATTGGGGGTTTTTTTATAGAATTTAATAAAATATTTATTTTTTTGGAGTAAGGAAATGGAGTAAGGAATTTTATATTTTGATGTCTCTTTTTATATAAAAAAGGACATAAAAAAATCCCCAAACGGGGATTTTTCTTTATCATCCAAATACCTTAATGTTCAACATTCCTTTTTGAATAGTATTCAAAATTGTTGGATTTAAATAATGTTCCTCATAACACACCATCAGTTGAATGAGAAGTTAACACCCGTGTATCTCCACCCATAACCTGATTAATCCAACTTATTTAAGTTTTACGGAGGTGTTTCTGAGATATATTTTTTGTTATACCCGCCTTATCTTTATAGAATGTAAAAGATTTACTCAATGTATCCATAATTGTTAATTGACTTTCTTTTCTATCAGGACATAATATGAATCTATTTCAAATTCAAATATTTACCAAAAAAACCGAACCCAAAAACAACTCCTGACTGCCTAAATCAAGTTTAATAAGGTGTTTCTGTATTTTAAGTAAAAATCAAATTTTAAATATTTTTTTATAATTTTATACTTACATTTTATAATATTTTGTGTATTTCATCGATTTTTTATGTATTTAATCTGTTTAAATAATTGATTTTATCTATTTTTGAATGTGAATTTGATTCTTTTTAATAAGAAATATATCTAGTTAAGTATTAAAAGTCAGATTCAGAATAAACTAATGATTTTTTAAGCCATAGTAATATGAAAAAAAATATCCTACTCCACATTAAAAAATTAGCAACGCTAGTTTTTTTGTTATTCACCCTAATTTGCGCTTCAGAAACAATTAGAGCAATAGATATTACTTTGCCGCCACTAACTGCTGGTGCGAATCAAACCGCAAATACAGATTCTGGTGTTTGTACCGCTTCTGTAGTGGTCGATGATGCTAATTTCAGTGACAATTCTTCCGGATCAACTATCGCTTATACTTTAAGTGGAGCTACAACTAAAGCTCTTACAATAGGGCAAGTGGGAACTTACACTTTCAATAAAGGAATAACCACTATTGATTATACCTTAACGAATGCTTCAGGAAATGCAATTACCGATTCTAAAACCATTACCGTAACAGATATTACTTTACCAACACTAACTGCTGGTGAGAATCAAACAGCAAATACAGCTGCTGGTTTCTGTACCGCTTCAGTTGTGGTAGCTAATGCTGTTTTCGGCGATAACTGTACTGTAACTATTTCTTATACTTTAAGCGGCGCTACTACTAAATCCCTTACTTCAGGCCAAGTGGGAACGTATACTTTCAACAAAGGAACAACTTATATTGATTACATCGTAACGGATGGTTCCAATAATAGTATAACTGACTATAAAACCATCACCGTAACTGATACTGAATTCCCGTCAATAACATCTTTACCGACCATAACACGCGATTGTTCAGTTACAATATCTCAAGCGCCAACTTCACCTGACAATTGCGGGACAATAACTGGTGTTACAAGTGATATTACTTTGCCTTACACCTATGATACCCCTGGTTTTTATATCATAGGTTGGAATTTTACTGATGAATCAGGAAATAGCAAATATATTTCTCAAACAATAATAGTTACAGATATTGTTGCTCCGGTACCCACAGCAACAAGTCTAGCTAACATAAACTATACAGGATGTGCAATATTAAGCTCACAAATAACTTATCCAACAGCGGTGGACAATTGTAACGGTTTGATTACTGGTGTACCTAATATTCAATTTCCATACGGTGTACTGGGAACTTCCACTATAACTTGGACATTCACCGATAAAACTGGGAATGTTTCTACACAAAATCAAATTATTACAATGACTTCTGAAAACATTGCTGGTGGAACTGTAAAAGGATATGTGACTTCTGCCGGAATTGCTTCTGCTTCAACTGAAATCAGTATAACAGCTTGTGCAAATGGAGGAAATGAAGTTAAAATGGATTTATCGGGACAAATAGGTACCATTATTCAATGGGAAAAGTACGAAGCAGGAGATAAAATTTGGGTAACAATACCAAATACGACAAGTTCCAATACTGTTACATTTTATCCTACAACAACTGAGTCTACCTATTTTAGAGCTTTGGTTAAGGTAGGTTCCTGTTATCAATATTCAAATAGTTTTTATGTAAGAGCTTTACCAACGGATAAACCCCCATTATTAGATCAATCATTATACAATATATGTTTAGGTCAACAAATCACTTTAACAGCACGAAGAGGGTATACCGTAAATGAGGACGCTATTGCAGGAAAGGGTGGCGATTTTAATCAAGGTCAATTGAACACCCAAGATCCAAATTCTTGGTTGGTTGATGGCAATCCTGGAGGATTTACTGCGGGAGGAAATAGTACGAAACCTCGAAATTGGTCTGGTACTAACAACCACACATTTGGATCAATTACATACGATAGTGAGGAATATAAGTTTGCAATTACCTCTGGAAATCAAACTATAACCACAGGAGCAAATAAATATACTGGGGCAAATCCAACAACATTGGAATCACCCATTTTTAGTTTGGCCAATATGAGTTCTGCCTCTGTTGATTTTGATCAAGCCTACTACTTTGCCACTGGAGATACTGCCATAATATATGTTTCAAATGATGGTGGTGTAACTTATAGTGTTTTGAAAAATATGCACACTGCAGGAGCTGCACAACTAAGCTGGTACACTGATCCAAATGTTACGGCTGCTCAAAAAGTTGGAGCGACAGCAACGGCCTATTATTTTAAAAACGACAATACTTCTATTCCACTTACAGCCTATTTAGGTAATTCGAAGATGCGTATCAAATGGACATTTAGAGGAACTGATGATAAAAGTGCGTGGGTTATGGACGGTATTAGTTTTCCGGTAAAGCCTATACTAGACAAAATAGAATGGACCGATGGAATTGGAAATCCTGGGATTCCACCAATATCTTTGGGGCAATTAGAATCGTCTTACACTTATACCCCTGAGGCTCCAGGTAGTCATGAATATGGCGCTACCGTTTTGGTAGATGGTTGCAGATCATATAGTGAATCAGGAGCAGCATTAGCGAGTGTAAAAGTAAATTATGCATATGCAGGTTCTAACATAACGCTAACTCCTGAAGAATGTGGTTCTAATACTGTACAACTCAATGCCTATGATAACACTAAAACTGCCTATGAAAACGCAGCGAAGGGAGCCTATACTATCCCTTCAGGATGTATACAATGTGACGACACTGGAACTAACGCAACTGGGGTATGGTCTATTACAGGATCTAGTGTATGTGGGACAGGTACTTTTTCTAATTTAAATGACCCAAATGCAATATTTACTGGCGAAGTAGGAGATTATATATTGACATGGACAGTATCTGGCTGTCAAAGTTCAGTGAATGTTACCATTTCAAATTGCGACAAAATCAACTTTGATGGAACTAATGACTATGTCGATTTCAAGAAGGAAAACTATAATTTAAATGGAGATTTCAGTATTGAAGCATGGGTGAAAACGACAGTAACATCGAACAATATTCAAACCATATTTTCCAAAAGAAATTCCAACGCAAACGGCAATGGATATGATTTAAGGATACAAAATGATTTTGTTACATTTAGATGGAATGGCTCAGGTAGTATTACTTCCCCTTATACGATTAAACCGAATAAATGGTATCATATTGCAGTTACTCATGCAAACAGTGAATACAAATTGTATATTGATGGCATATTGATAAATATTGCATTAGGCGGTAGTTCACCAATCTTAAATAACTATAAAGCATTACTTGGAGCAATGGATCAAGATAACAACACACCAAATAAACCTGTAAATTATCTCAACGGTTCCATAGATGAATTCAAAATTTGGGATATAGCTTTAACTGATGAACAAATTCATCAAATGATGAATCAAGAAATAAAAGAACAATCAACGAGCAACAATGTTGTTTATGGAGAAGTTATCCCTATGATAATTAATGGTCTTTCCTGGTCAAATTTGAAAGGGTATTATCGAATGGACCAAACAGCTTGCGGGTATTTAAAACCTAATTTCGGCGTTGGTGTGGATGGTAAATTAAAAAACACCACTTCATCTGAGGCTCAAACGGCTCCACTACCTTATTATTCTGTTCGAAATGGGAATTGGACAGATACAAGTTCTTCAAGCCCATGGGCATATGGGGACACCGTTTGGGATTACCCAAATAGTAATGGTATTAATGGGCAACCAATAGAATGGAATATTGTAAGAAGCTCACATGAAATCAATTCAACCGCAAAAGACATCACCTTATTGGGTTTAAAAGTTGAAACAGGAAAATTAACCATGGCAAATCCTTCCCAATCTTTAAATGAAAATAATAGCGGACAAGGCTTATGGATTACCCATTATTTAAAATTAAACGGTTACATTGATTTAGTAGGTAAATCACAGTTGCTACAAAAGAAATATACTTCAACACAATTTAATGAAAGTGTTTTAGAAGAAACAAGTACGGGATATATAGAACGTGATCAGAAAGGACAATCAAGTCTATACAATTATAATTATTGGAGTTCTCCAGTTAGCCCCATAAATGGAATAAGTAATAACACCAATTATTCTTTAAGCGAGGTGCTTAAAGATGGAACCACAACAACTCCACAAAATATTAACTGGGTAAGTGGTTACAATGGATCGCCAACATCTCCCATAAGTATAGCTAGGAACTGGCTTAATAAATTTGACAATTATGCAAATGAATATGCCAATTGGGTTCAAATCAGTGAAAACGACCTCATGCGTGTTGGCCAAGGCTTCATATTTAAAGGTCCCGGAGCCACTACAACAAATCAAAATTACACCTTTAAAGGCAAACCAAATAATGGGACAATTTCGACAAATACTGTAGGCTCCGATCAATTATTGTTAACAGGAAATCCTTATCCATCTGCTTTAAATATCACAACATTTATAAAGGACAATTCTGGGACCATAGATGGCACTTTGTATTTTTGGGACCATTATTCAACAAATGAAACACATGTATTGAGCGAATATGAGGGCGGATATGCCGCAAGAAACTTGACGGGGGGAGTTGCTCCAGTTGCACCGTCTTTAATAAGTGGTCGAGGTTCTAGTTCAAAAACACCTGAGCAATTTATACCTGTGGGCCAAGGCTTTTTTGTAAATGGAAAAATCGGGTCTGGGGGCACAGTTACCTTTAATAATAATCAAAGAGGGTTTCATAAAGAAGATGAAATTGGGATTTCTAATTCAATGTTTAGGACTAGTGCTAACGCTAAAAAGGCTCAAAGCCCATACATTATTAACAATGGTGACGAAAAAAATGCAACAGATAATTTCATGAAAATTCGTTTGGGATTCAATTCCAAAAATTTGTATCACAGACAAGTGTTATTGGGATTTATGAATGAGAACGCCACATACGGAGTAGATTATGGTTACGATGCCTTAAATTTTGATGATGTACCAAATGACATGTATTTTTTAAATGAAAATGACCAATTGGTAATTCAAGGAGTAGGCTACTTTGATGCGGATGACTCCTTCCCTATTGGCGTAAAAACGGATGCCGAAGGAAAAGTATCATTTATGATAGATGCCTTGGAAAACTTTAGCTCAGAGCAACCTATTTTTATATATGACAAAGTTTCCGATACCTATCATGACATCCGAAATGATACCTATGAAGTAGATATGCCTATTGGGGTAAATAACACTAGGTTCGCTTTACGATTTACGGACAAAACATTAAAAGTTGACAACAATACGATTAATGATATACAAATAAAACATATTCAAAACGGAAACATGCTTGTAATCAATAATAATTTACTGGATTTAACTGTTGAAAAAGTCACTTTATTCAATATTCTTGGTCAGTCTGTGGCCACATGGAAAGTTGAAAATCAAGAGCAACAAAACATTCAAATCCCCATCAAAAGTGTTAACGCTGGAGTTTACATTGCCAAAATTAAAACTTCTAATGGTACTATAAGCAAAAAAATCATCATCAACTAAACTAAAAGTATTAAGGAAATTTAACTTAAAGAGATACTTTTCATTACCTATTCACTTCTATAGTAGCCTTTATTTTGGTTAAATTCCAAAATAAAGACTACTATAAAAATTTACACTTAACAAATAATAAACTACCTCGTGGCAGAAGCCCAGAGGTATTAAAAAAACACAGATTTCATAAATTTGCACAGAAAAATCTGTGTTAATTTGTGAAATCTGTGTCAAAAAATCGAAGCAGAGCTTCGAGGAATTAAACCTAAAGAGATTAAAAATACCATTTTAGCCACTCTACTTTTAATGGGTTGGAGTGAGGGTAGAAAAAATAAGTTTTTTTCTAACACCATTTAGATTTATAAAATAGCCTAAAAATATTTTAGGCTATTTTTTTATACAAATTAGATTATTATACACATCTAAATGGTATAAATTATTCTTTTAACATATTCATAATCAGAATTATACCACCAATTTTTTTAACACCTAAAATTTTGTTTAAAAAAATAAATGTTTATTCCTATAAAAATAATTTTTTCGTGTATTTCATCGATTAAACATGCATTTAATAGCAAATCCTTAATCCCATAACTACCTTTATACCAAAGTTTTAGACTTATATTAATGAAATAAAAAAACTTCTCGTACAAGGTGTTCAATCCATTAATCCTTTCAAAACTTAAACAATAAATAAATTACCTCTCATCGCTTTTATTCCAAAAGAAATGAAACCAATTATCAACCTTAGAAAAACAAAATACCTTTTCAATGTAGGGTATAATGTATTGTACTTCGTTTATTTAATTTTATTTTTAATTTCTCCAATTCTAATAAATTCTCAAACACTAACCTCTCCTCAGGTTCCGTTTTTACAGAGGACTTCGGCAGCCACACCAACCAAAAATATATATAATATAAAAGGTGATTTTACATTGTTAGGCAACACTAACTTAACTCTTCTTAACTACGGTACTACTACTGATAATGAGAGCAACACGATGAAATATATTGACATCGATAGCGATTCGAACACGTTGAATTCCTCTAAGGCTACCCTTGAGCTTTCGAATTCAGGTGAGAATAGCGCTAACCAAAATTGTTCTACTGTTCTTTTTGCAGGACTTTATTGGACAGGAAAATCGGATGATACAAATGAGACCTTTTCCATTAGCAATATAACAACTACTCATAATTATTCCATTTCAAATACGAATTACACAATGACTGTATCGCGAGGAGGATCTGGTCCAAATAGTTATTTCCCTATTTATACTTTCTCAGGTAATGGTCACACTTATGCTTTTAGTTTTACCAATACTGCCGCGAGTGGTACCGATACAGTGACACTTAAATTAGATAATGTTGCACAACCAGCTATTAATGTTACTTACAGTAACGGGACAGCAACATTTAACTATACATCAAACGTAGCTTTCGGCGCTACCTTCACAATTAATAGTTTAACAAGAGACACCTCAAAAAATAAAACGGAACTAGAGTACCAATCTAGCAGCAACGCAAATATTGCTTATTCTCCTTCAAAAAATTACGACAAAAAAGTAGTTTCTTTAAAAGGACCCGGAGCTTCAACATATACAACGATTACGGGAAATACTGAAATCAGGTTTCCAGGAACATCCAACAGCGGCATATTTATTGGCTATCAGGAAATCACAGATTATGTAAAAGCACACGGTGCTGGTGCCTATACAGTTGCAGACATAGCCTTGAAAGAAGGATTAAATTCCAATCCAGGTTTATCTGGAGGATGGGCTATGGTGGTTATATATGAAAATCCTGTAATGAAAAGTCGTGCAGTAACTCTTTTTGATGGTTATGCTTATGTAAACGGACAACTTGCTGGTGGTGGTGAATATGGAAATATTGATATCTCAGGATTTACTACAGTTGGAACAGGACAAGTAAACATGAAACTTGGAGTAATGGCAGCCGAGGGGGATGTAGCCTTAACAGGCGATTATTTAGCAGTACAAAAACTAAATGCAGACCCATTTGTATATCCCGCAAATTATTTAGTATTAAATCACGCAGGGAATACAACCACTAACTTTTTTAATTCTTCCATATTCCCAACTCCAGCTCCGGGTAATAGTAATCCCAATTTAGTCAACAATACAGGTGTTGACTTTAGTATGTTTACAATTCCAAATGCATTAAATTCTGTCATAGCCAATAATCAAACATCCACCACTTTTAGATTTGGCTCTAGCTCAGATGTATTTACCATATTTGGTTTTGCAATGTCAGTAGACGCATACATTCCGGAACCAAATGCAATAATAAGTGTAAATTCTATTAATAATGTAACAAATCCTCCCATATTAAATGCATTACCTGGACAAACAATCAATTATTCCCTAAATATTTCCAATGAAGGCACCGAGGCTACAAATAACACCATAATTGCAATCCCAATTCCAGCAACCGCAATTTTCCATACGGGAACAATTATATATAATACCTACAATGGTTTTACAACAACTAATATTCCCTATTTTGATCCAGTGACTAGTACAATTATTTGGAATTTAGGCACATTACCCATAACAGCTAACCATCCGGAATATATATATGCCAATATCAGCTTTACACTAGATGTTACAACAGATTGTAGTATCATTTTGAGTGCAGGATGTAATCCAGAAGTTTCTTTAGAAACAGGCACAATAACAGGTACAGGTGCTATATCTGGAACTTCAATTACGAAATATTTTTTTCAAGGTTATGATGCAACCGCTTGCCATTTGCCAATTGAAGGCTCTATTAAAGTAGCTATAGATGCTAGCTCCTGCTTATCAATTATGGCTGGAATAGATCAAATAGCTTCTTGTGGAGGAGAATCTGTTACATTAGGAGCAGCGACAGAGAAAACAGGAATATGGTCTATTCTTAGCGGACCTGCAGGGGGTGGTGAAATTTTTTCAAATAACACAAGCCCAAATTCAGAATTTTCAAGTCCTAATCTTGGCGCATACACCCTAAGATGGACTACAAGTTGTGCCACCACAGACGATGTTATAATTACTTTTGAGAATTGTAATGTTATCAATTTTGACGGAAGTGACGACCACATAAACTTTAAAAATAAATTCAATTTAAATAGTGGTGCTTTTAGTATGGAGGTTTGGATAAAATCAAATAGTACTAATAGCAATATTCAAACTATCATTTCAAAACGGTTTAGCACAAACTCAACAGACGGATATGACTTAAGATTAGTTAATAATTATATTTCATTTAATTGGAACAATGGACATTCTATAACTTCAATTTACCCAATTAATAGCAATAGATGGTACCATATTGCAGTTACATTTTCTGGCACTAATTACAATTTATATGTAGATGGTGTTATAGTAAAAGGCCCCATATCGGATACAAATCCAACTCTAAATAGTGTAAATTGTATTGTAGGGGCCATGGATCAAAATAACATAATACCTTTTAACCATTTTAATGGATGGATTGATGAACTACGTATTTGGAATACCGAAATATCTGTGAATCAAATCCGCCAAATGATGAACCAGCAAATTGGAAATAATGGTGGTAATGTTAAAGGTGGCATAGTGCCGAAAAATATTACTGGATTAACTTGGGGAAATTTAGCAGGTTATTACCAAATGAATGGAACAACCGATATTAATAATGGATCCTTGTTAGACAAATCTACTTTCGAAACAAACGGTAAAATTAAAAACATTTATACTCCACAACCAGAAACAGCTCCTCTACCTTACTCTTCCAGAGATAATGGCGCATGGGAAACCGATAATACCTGGACGTATTATGATGTTTGGGATACCCCATACAGTGTTGGAATAGATAGTTCCACAAAAATAGATTGGAATATCGTTAAAACATCACATAATATTACTTCTAATAGCAACAAGATTGTTTTGGGATTAGTAGTAAATACTAATACTTTAAGTGCTGCAAATGATTCGAAAATCGAAATTTCTAGTTATCTTAAATTAGATGGAAAAATAGATTTAGTTGGGAAATCACAATTGGTTCAAACATCAGATAGCGATTTAGATGTAACAAGTGCTGGTTCTATAGAAAGAGACCAACAAGGACAATCCAATTTATACAACTACAACTATTGGTCTTCTCCTACTAGTCCTATCAATACATTTGCAAATAATACCAATTATACTATTGGCGACATGTTAAAAGATGGAACAACCTCAACTCCACAAAACATAAATTGGATTAACGGTTATAATGGCGCTCCAACATCACCAATAAGCATCGCAAGATATTGGTTGTTCAAATTTGATAATTATGTAAATGCTTACGCCAATTGGTCTCAATTGACAGAAACAAGTGCATTAAGAGTGGGGCAAGGATTTACAATGAAAGGAAGTGGAGCAGCTTCTGGATCACAAAACCTAACCTTTGTAGGCAAACCCAATAATGGGGTAATCACAACCAATACCGTCGCTGCAGATCAACTATTACTGACTGGAAATCCATATCCTTCAGCATTAGATGCGAATGCCTTTATTCTAGACAATGCAAATTCTATTGATGGTACTTTGTATTTTTGGGAACATTACGCGACTAATGACACCCATATATTACGCGACTATCAAGGAGGTTATTCCGAAAGAAATTTAACGGGAGGAATTCCGCCAACATCAGCAGGTATTGATTATATAAGCCATTTAGGCACACCGTCAAAAGGAGCGCCAAACCAATTCATCCCTGTGGGCCAAGGCTTTTTTGTAGCGGGAAAAGTCGATGGAGGCGGAACTGTTGTTTTTAACAATGGACAAAGAGGTTTTCATAAAGAAGATGAAACTGGTGTTTCTAATGTTATGTATAAAACAACTAGTAATGGTAAAAAACCAAAAAGCGAAAGTTTTATTTCTAACAATAATAATGACCCAATAAAAGCAGATCACTTTATGAAAATTCGTCTCGGTTACAATTCCAATGCCAATTACCACCGTCAATTATTATTAGGATTTATGAATGAATATGCCAGTAAAGAATTAGATTATGGATATGACGGATTGATTATGGATGATTATGCAAATGATATGTATTTTCTATGCGGAGAAATTCCATTAGCCATACAAGGTGTAGGTTTTTTCAAGAAAGAGGATTCGTTTCCAATTGGTGTAAAAACCAATATAGCAGGAAAAGTAACTTTTACAGTAGATGAATTAGAAAACTTCGATAAAAATCAGAAAGTTTATATTTATGATAGAGAAAGTAAAGTTTACCATAACATAAAAGACCAATCCTTTGAAATTGTACTTCCAGTAGGACAGTTTGACAATCGTTTTTTACTATGTTTTAAAGATAAAAACCATCCAAAAGAAAATGCTAAAAATGAGAATGTTTCTGATGATAAAATACAAGCAAAATATTCACAAACGAATAATATTTTAGAAATTAAAAACACCTCAACTGATTCAATGGTTGGTAATATTTCCTTATTTAATATCCAAGGACAGTTTATAACAAATTGGCAAATAACTAAACAAGATCAAAACAAAATTGAAATTCCATTACCCAATATAAGTTCTGGAATTTACATTACCAAAATCAGTACTACAAATGGCAATTTCAGCAAAAAAATCATCATTCCGTAAAAAACTATCATTATAATAATGCCGCTTTCAATCCTTCAAAATCAATTAAAACCTGTTCGCCAGAAAGCAAATTTTTCAAGGCAAATTTTCCTTCGTTCATTTCGGTTTCACCAACGATAACAGCATAGGGAATTCCACGTTTATCGGCATGTTGAAACTGTTTTCCTACCTTGACATTATCTGGATATAATTCAACTTTTATTCCAAAACTGCGTAGTTTTGTGATGGCTTTCATCGCATAAAACGCTTCCTTTTCGCCATAATTAATAAACAAGGCTTTTGACGTCGAAGTCACGGTTTCCGGAAATAAATTCAACTCTTCTATAACCAAATAAATTCGGTCTAAACCAAATGAAATCCCAACACCACTCATATCTTTCAACCCGAAAATCCCGGTCAAATCATCATATCTGCCACCGCCGCCAATTGACCCCATGGAAACTTGTTTTGGGGGAGCCAATTCAAAAATAGCGCCTGTATAATAATTCAATCCGCGAGCAAGAGTGACGTCTAAATCCAAAACCGACTTATTTAAACCTAAATTTAACACATTATCACAGATAAATCGTAGTTCTTCCACCCCTTTCATTCCTTCCTCGGAAGAAGACAATAATGAGGAAAGTTTGTTTATTTTTTCTGAAATAGTTCCTGTGAAATGAAATAAGGGTTGGACTTTTTCTATCGCAGATTCCCCAATTCCTTTTTCCATCATTTCCTTTTTTACACCTTCCTCGCCTATTTTGTCAAGTTTGTCCAAGGCGACCGTAAAATCGATTAATCTATCTTTGGCACCTATAACTTCGGCAATTCCTGACAGTATTTTACGGTTATTGATTTTAATGGTCACGCCTTCCAAACCTAATTCCGTAAAAACGGAATCGTACAATTGCACCAATTCTACTTCTTGCCATAAGGATTTCGACCCCACTACATCGGCATCACATTGAAAAAACTCCCTGAAACGTCCTTTTTGCGGACGATCGGCGCGCCAAACCGGCTGGACTTGATAGCGCTTAAAAGGAAACTCTATCTCGCTTTGGTGTTGCACTACATAACGAGCAAAAGGGACGGTCAAATCATAGCGAAGGGCTTTTTCGGAGATACTTGATGTCAATTTATTGCTTTCTTTATTTTCCAATAATACCGCATCCGCTTTAGCCAAATAATCCCCAGAATTCAATATCTTAAAAATTAATCGGTCGCCTTCTTCTCCGTATTTTCCCATCAAGGTCTCGGAGTTTTCGAACGAAGGCGTTTCAATCGGTTGGAAACCAAATTTTTCGAAATTGCTTTTTATAATCGATAAAATATAGTGACGTTTTGCCACCTCAGCCGGTGAAAAATCTCTTGTTCCTTTTGGAATACTTGGTTTTTGAGCCATTTTTATTTTAGATTGCAGATTTTAGATTTCAGATTAGTGAATCCAAAATATTATTTCATTTAGAAAATTTAAAATCTTAAATTTCCTCTTGCAAATATCTTGTTTTTAAAATAAATATACCATCTTCTTAAACAAACTTGTAACAAAAATTGTAATTTCGTGTCAAATAGCCACTATGTTTAAACTATTTCGAGAAAACGTCAGAATTGCAATAGGTTCAATTCGAACACAATTGTTGCGCACTATTCTTACCGTGTTGATTATCGCCATCGGAATCACCGCTTTGGTTGGAATTTTGACAGTTGTTTCGGCATTGGAAAACACTATATCTTCCGATTTTGCATCTATGGGAGCCAATACATTCAATATCAATCAATACGAAAACACCATTCGACGGCACGGCGTACAGGCAAGAGAAATCATAAATCCCATCATTTCCTACCCCGAAACGGTTGCTTTCAAAAACAAATATAAATATCCGCTTACTACAACCTCTATTTCTTTTTCGGCTACTTCCACTGCCGAAATTAAATATGAATCCACTAAAACCGACCCGGAAAACACCGTCGTGGGAGTTGACGAATATTTTATGGCTAACTCTGGTTTAGAAAATAGTTCAGGAAGAAATTTTACTTCGTTTGACATCCAAAACAACACCTATAATTGCATTGTGGGTTCTGATTTTGAAAAAGGATTACTGAAAAATGTAAACCCAATAGACAAAATAATTTCGATTCGTGGAGCCAAATTTAAGGTTATTGGAGTACTAAAAGAGAAAGGCTCCACCTTTGGAAACAATCAGGATTTAAGAGTGTTAATTCCTATTCAAGTGGCTCGTTCCTTGTTTACGGCCCCTAACATAAATTACACGATGAGCATAATGGTTTCCCGGAAAGAAATGCTGAATCAAGCTATTGATAATGCAACTGGAACGATGCGAAGAGTTCGTAAATTAAATCCCGTAAAAGACAATAATTTTGCCGTCGTTCGAAGCGATGATTTAATCAACAAAATACTAGGAATCACCCAATATCTTGGTATAGCCGCCTGGATTATTGGCATTATAACGGTCCTTGGATCGTCTATTGCTTTGATGAATATCATGATTGTTTCCGTTACGGAACGAACCCGTGAAATTGGGGTTAGAAAAGCATTGGGAGCCAAAAAAAGTACTATTGCCTTCCAATTCTTTATAGAAACATTACTCATTGGACAAATAGGTGGCATTATTGGAATTATTTTTGGAATTGGGATAGGTTATACTATTGCAACAGCTATAAATTTTGTCTTTATAATTCCCTGGGGGGCAATATTGGCGGCCTTCACTACCAGTTTTGCCGTAGCTATTTTTTCGGGCTTGTATCCTGCCATAAAGGCGGCATTACTTGACCCTATTGAAGCGCTTCGATACGAATAGAATTCAGATGGCAGGTTGCAGAAAAAAACGAAATGGCACTGACAAATCAAGACTTTTACTTTTTTTTAGCCAAGAAATGTAATACTATAAATTGGACCATCTGAAATCCGCTACCTGTATTCCGCCATAATCATCCGGTCGTTACCGTAAATATCTTTCCGCAATTCAATGTTTTTGAAATTCATTTTTTCGAGGAACTCAATCATTTCTTTACCTAAATATTGATTGATTTCGAAGAATAATTTTCCGTTATTACGAAGATTTTTTTGAGCCAATTCGGCTATTTTTCTATAAAAAAGCAGAGCATCATTATCTTCAACAAACAAAGCTAAATGAGGTTCGTTATCCAAAACATTTTTCTTGATTTCCTTTTTCTCCAACTCCCGAACGTAGGGCGGATTGGAAACTATAATGTCGAATTGCTGTTCTAAATCTTCCGTTTCAAGGATGTTTTTTTCTATAAAAATAACATTAACCTCATTAATTTTGGCGTTTTTTTGGGCTGTGGCCAAAGCCTGTGCAGAAACATCAATGGCAAAAACTTGTGCATTCGGAATGTTTTTGGCCAAAGCAATCGCGATACAGCCGCTTCCCGTACCGATATCTAGGATTTTCAGGTTTTGGGTTTTGGGTTTTGGGTTTTGGGTTTCAATAATCCATTCTACCAATTCTTCGGTTTCTGGCCTTGGAATCAAAACAGAAGAATTCAACTCAAAATTCAGACCATAAAAACTTGTTTTTCCCAACAGATATTGTATTGGGATTTCTCTTTGCAATTGCTCTAAAATCGAATTCCAAAGTTGGATTTCTTCTGCCGAAAAAGTCAAATCAGGATTCAAAGCCAAATCAATTCTTTTTAATTGTCGTTTCTCTTCTAAAATCAAATAGAAAAAACTCTCCACTTCGCCAATATCGTAAATTGGGGAAAGTACTTCGATAAATTGAGTTCTGTACTCTTTGATTTTTATACTCATACGTTAACTTAATTCCTTTAACATCCATACCGGACAAGAAATGTGACCTGTATTTCCCATTGGTGAACAAATAAATTCAAAACCTAACTTTTTGTAGAGTTTCTGGGCTTCATCCATAAAAGGCATTGTTTCCAAGTAACATTTTTCGAAACCAAAATCTTTGGCAGCTTGTAAACATTTTTCCATCATTTGACTTCCAATCCCCAAACCGCGAGCCTGTGGAAGAAAATACATTTTTTGTAATTCACAAATGGTTTCTACTTCGTTTTCCAATGGAGCGATTCCTGCCCCTCCAATCACATCACCTTTATTTTCGACCACAAAATAGGCGGATTTTGTCTTATTGTATGCCTCAAACATCAAATCTAAATACGGGTCAGCATAAGCAGTTCCCACTTTTGGAATATTCAATTCATCAAACACAGCTCTTATTATTTTGGCGATAGTAGGATTGTCCTTCTTTTCAATTTTTCTGATGCTCCAGTTCTCCATTTTCAAGTGTCGGTTTAAAATACAAAAATAGATATTGTTTAGCGTAAAAATTGAAAGTTTCTAAACTAAATCCCAAACACAAAAATCGTTACTTTTGTACTCGTGAAACTACATGAAAAATACATAAGCCGCTGCATCAAATTGGCAAAAAATGGTTTGGGAACAACCTATCCCAACCCTTTGGTAGGAAGTGTAATTGTATATGACGGCAAAATCATTGGCGAAGGTTGGCATAAAAAAGCTGGCGAACCGCACGCCGAAGTCAATGCCGTGAATTCCGTCAAAGATAAAACTTTGTTGAAAAAAGCCACTATTTACGTGAGCTTAGAGCCCTGTAGTCATTTTGGAAAAACGCCCCCTTGTTGTGATTTGATCATCAAAAATGAAATTCCAAATATTGTTATTGGAACCGTTGACCCCAACATAAAAGTGGCTGGAAATGGCATCAAAAAATTAATCGATGCCGGAGCTAGGGTAATCGTCGGCATTCTTGAAACAGAATGTAAAGAACTAAACAAACGCTTTTTTACTTTTCACGAAAAAAAAAGGCCTTATATTATTTTGAAATGGGCTGAAAGTCAAGATGGATTTATTGCCCCTTCTAAAATTATTCGCAACGAACAAAAACCCTTCTGGATTACCAATGAATTTTCACGACAGTTAGCACACAAATGGCGAAGTGAAGAGCAAGCAATTTTGATAGGGACCAACACTGTTGTTGATGACAATCCAAGGCTAGACGTAAGAGATTGGTCAGGAAATAATCCCATCAGAATTATTTTAGACAAGAATAATCGCATTCAAAATGATAGGCATGTATTTGACAATCAGACAAAAACAGTTATTTTATGCCAATCGATTACTTCAATTAATTCAGAAAACACTATCTTTGAGAAGATTGATTTTGAAAAAAATATAGCGCCACAAATAATTGAAGTGCTCTGTAAACACAAAATCCAATCCCTAATTATCGAAGGAGGTCGACAAACATTACAAACATTTATTGACGAAAACCTTTGGGATGAAGCCCGAATCTTTGTTGGGAATGAATCCCTAGAAAATGGAACAAAAGCACCTATAATAGTTATGAAAAACATTGAAAAACATATTATTGAAAAGGATGAACTTATACTATTCAGCAACCATGATTGATACCATTATTTTTGATTTTGGAGATATTTTTATCAGCTTAGATAAACAAGCTACCGTTGATGGTCTTAAAAAGTTAGGATTAAAAAAATGGAATGAAGATCTGAATCAATTGAACATGCAGTTTGAAAAAGGACTTATTTCCGAAGAAAATTTTCTGCTTGGCATTCAGAAACAAATTCCTAGCGCTTCCATCAACGAAATTTCGAATGCTTGGAACGCCATTCTTTTAGATTTCCCCTTATATCGTTTGGAATTTCTACAGAAGCTTTCGAAAAAATATCGATTATTTCTATTGAGTAATACCGACTCCATTCACATTGACACTTTCGAGCAAAAAAATGGAGTTTCCTTTTACAGTGATTTTTACCAATGTTTTGAAAAAGTTTATTTTTCATTCGAAATTGGATTAAGAAAACCTGAGGCCGAGATTTTCAACTATCTTGTCAATAAACATAATTTAGTGGCAAAACACACTTTATTTGTGGACGACAAAAAAGAAAACACCGATGCAGCACTTTCACTTGGATTTAATGTTTGGAATTTACAAGTTGGACAGGAAGATGTCGTGAATTTATTCGAAAAGAAAATACTTTAAGGCAACATTCATTTTTGGAATCAAAAGACACTTACAAAACTATTGCCATCCCCTCTTCAGCAATACTATTTAAAGAAAAAAACATTGTAAGTCAGAAAATGGAAACGAGTTGCGAAATTGGAATTGTTACCCAAAAAAAATGCAGAAACAATATACGATATTTTCAATTCTATGTTTGGAATTGAAGTAAAACCCGTTCTGTTATAATCTCAAAATAAATAGAAATTTCTAATCATTTCGTAAAGAATGACTGTCATTTTTCAATTCTATTTAAAAGATCAAATAGATGAGCTGGAGGAGCTATCGGTCGTCCTGTTTTCATGTCTACAAATACCAAAATAGAATTACCGGTTGTTAATAACTCTTCCTGTTCATTGAATAATTCATAGTCAAATTCAATCTTGACCGACGACTGTTTTTTTAATATTGTTTTTAAAGTTAGTAGTTCGTCGTACCGAGCTGGTTTTTTGTAATTTATAGACAAAGAAACTACTGGAAGCATAATTCCGTTTTCCTCCATCCATTTATAGGAAACCCCTTTATTCCTAAGCCATTCAACCCTACCTACTTCAAAATAATGAGCATAATTCCCGTGATAAACTACCCGCATTTGATCTGTTTCTGAGTAGCGAACACGTATTTGAATTTGATGATATTCCATTGAAATATTTATTAAAAATTAAATGTAAAAAACTCATACAACTAAATTTAATAAAAATTGTTAGAGAAAAATTTTTTTTTAGAGAAATTTGTTCACATATTTGTTGTTCGATAAAAACAAGATTAAATCACTTCTCTTTTTTTATAAAACCACTATTAAAAACCAAAATAATTTAACCTAATTCATGAACAAAACTGCTCAATCAGTATGGGAAAACTGTTTGTCTTTTATCAAAGATAACATCCAAGATCAAGCTTACAAAACTTGGTTTGAACCTATCAAATCCGTTGAACTTACTGATAATGCTTTGTACATTCAGGTTCCTAGTAAATTTTTTTATGAATGGCTAGAGGAACACTACGTTAAATTATTAAAAGTTGCATTGACCAAAGAACTCGGAAAAAATGCTAAGTTACTCTATAAAATTAAAATGGAGAACACTTATGGGAATAAACAACCTTTCACGGAACAATTACCAAGTGCGAATCGTGTCTCCATGAAACCACAAGATGTTGACGCTCCTTTTAAAAATTTGAATCCAGAATTGAGAAATCCATTTGTGATTCCTGGTATTCGAAATTTAAAAATTGAGTCACAACTCAACGCCAACTATAGTTTTGACAATTTCTTAGAAGGAGATTCTAACAGATTAGCTCGATCTGCAGGCATGGCAGTTGCCAATAAACCTGGCGGTACTTCATTTAACCCGTTGTTAATTTTCGGCGGAGTTGGTTTAGGCAAAACGCATTTGGCTCATGCTATTGGTGTTGAAATAAAAGACAAATATCCCGAAAAAACCGTTTTATATATTTCTGCTGAAATTTTCACCCAACAATATATTGATTCTGTAAAGAAAAATAATCGAAATGATTTCATCCATTTTTACCAATTAATAGATGTTTTAATCATTGACGACGTTCAATTCCTTTCAGGAAAGACAGGTACACAAGATGTTTTCTTCCATATATTCAATTATTTGCATCAAAATGGCAAACAGGTTATTTTGACTTCGGATAAGGCACCAGTAGATATGCAAGACATCGAACAGCGATTATTGTCCCGTTTCAAATGGGGATTGTCCGCAGAATTGCACCAACCCGATTATGAAACTAGAATTTCCATCCTAAAAAATATATTATATCGTGATGGCGTAGAGATTCCTGAAGAAATTATAGAATATGTAGCTCGGAACATAAAATCAAATGTTCGAGAACTAGAAGGCGCCATTATTTCCCTAATTGCACAATCTTCTTTCAACAAAAAAGAAGTGACATTGGAACTCGCTAAAAATGTTGTTGAGAAATTCGTTAAAAATGTAAAACGAGAAATTTCCATCGATTACATCCAAAAAATTGTTTCTGATTATTTCCAGTTAGATTTAGAAACACTACAATCAAAAACTAGAAAAAGACACATTGTGCAAGCCAGACAATTGGCCATGTTTTTTGCTAAAAAATTCACTAAAGCTTCTTTAGCAAATATCGGTTCTCAAATTGGCGACCGTGATCACGCTACTGTATTACACGCCTGTAAAACCGTTGACAATTTGGTTGCTACCGACAAACAATTCAAAAAATTTGTCGAAGACATCCATAAAAAATTAACGCTATAAGTGTATTATGTCCATAAAGATTTTGATGGTTTGTTTAGGTAATATTTGTCGGTCACCCTTAGCCGAAGGAATATTAGCTTCAAAACTACCTAAAAATAAATTTAAAGTAGATTCTGCAGGAACAGGTTCATGGCACATTGGCAATGCGCCCGACGAACGATCCATCATTACCGCCAAAAAAAACGGTATCCTTATATCAAATCAAAAATGCAGACAATTCACTACAAATGATTTTGACTTTTTTGATTATATTTATGTTATGGATAACACCAATTATAATGATGTCCTTGAACTTTCCAAAAACCAAGAGCATAGAAAAAAAGTACAACTCATTTTAAATGAATTATTTCCAGATGAAAATGTGGATGTGCCAGATCCATACTACGGAGAACAAAACGGATTTGATTTCGTGTATCAAATGCTAGACGAAGCTTGCGATATAATTGCTAAAAAAATTATTGAAAAGCATACTTAAGCAAATACTTCTGATAAAAAGCAGATCAATCTGGATTCTTCATCTACCGAAGCACTAAAAATGACACTTATGAAACCAGCTTCTCTATTCGGAAAACTATACCTTATTCCGACAACCCTAGGCGAAATTAATCCTGAAGAAGTATTACCACAAACCGTAAAAAGGACTATTGAATTCATTGATGATTATATAGTGGAAAATGAAAAAACAGCCAGGAAATTCATCAAAAGCATATATCCTGAAAAAGTTCAATCCTCCCTGAGGCTAAGCACTTTAAACAAACACACCGAAGTTTCTGAACACAACAAAATGATCCAACCTTGCTTAGAAGGAAAAAACATAGGGCTGATGAGTGAAGCGGGCTGTCCTGGAGTTGCCGATCCTGGTGCTGTCATCGTAAAATTAGCTCATGAAAAGGAGATTCAAGTGGTGCCGTTAGTTGGTCCATCATCTATTCTTTTAGCAATTATGGCCTCTGGCATGAATGGGCAGAGTTTTACTTTTAATGGATACCTTCCTATCGATAAAACCGAAAAGAAAACTGCCCTAAAAAATTTGGAGAAAATATCACAAGATAAAAACCAATCCCAGATTTTTATCGAAACGCCTTTTAGAAACAACAAAATGCTCGAAGATATTTTACAGGTACTACAACTATCAACTTATCTTTGCATTGCCACAGATATTACCTTGCCAACAGAATACATAAAAACTATGCGGGCATCTGAATGGAAAAAAATGAAAGTTGATTTACACAATCGACCTACCATCTTCATCATCCATAAAATGTAAAAGCAGTAAATTCTAAATTAATTGGCAAAGTCATTAAGCTAGAACATTCCAAAATCCAATCCACAACTTCATGTTTTTTTTATTTTCAAGAAATAATAAAATTCATGATAGCTTTTTTTCTATAACCCAATACAAAAAATACCCCTTGACTTAAATATCTTTATTTCTAAGGAGATAGTGCATAATAACTTTTAGATTCCATTTGGTTTGCAATTCGTGTTAAAACACCTTATGACTAATAATTATTTTAACATAAATTAAAGGATACTTTAACTGAGAACACAAAATAAAAAACCTAACTTTATATGAATTCTAAATAAATATTTTATATTTAAAATATTGATAATAAACACATTATATTCTATCGTAAAATTCAAAAAGACATTAAAAACATTAAATTCATCGAGCAGTATTATTAATTTAAAAAACTAAATATCATGAAATCATTTATTATTTTTTTATTGTTTTTCGGCTTTCTAACCTCCTCTTATTCTCAAAAGAAACCACAGAGAGAGGAAGGAAAAATTGATGTAATAAGTTTACCAGAAATTGTAATTAAGAAAGCGGGAGCAGATTTTTCTGTCTATATTCCTGACAAAAACCCAGATAGCAATATCAAGAGGGTTGAAGAAAAATTTATTGCCTATGACTTAGGCAAAGACAATGAAGGTTATGATGAGTATTTGTTGGTTATGCAAATAAAAAAAGGGACTCTGGCAGCAACTTATGATGAAAAGGGGAAATTAATCCGCGTTGTTGAAAATTACAAAAACGTTATACTTCCCAGTCAAGTAATTTATTCCGTTTATAAAAAATTTCCTGGATGGAAAATCGTTAATGACAAATTCCTTTATACCCAAGAAGAGGGCGATATAATTAAAAAGCAATACAATCTTAAGATTAAAAAAAACAAAGAAGTTCGTAAAATTACAGTCCGTCCAAATGGCGAAATTGTAAAAGACCTTTAGCACACGTTAAATTAATTATAAAGGCTATCTAAAAATTTTAGATAGCCTTTTTTATTGTTAAATGATATTATTTAAAACTAATAAACGTTTGCGTTACTGTCAGCAACTATAGATGAAGTTTCATAGCCGCTAAAGACTCTCAAATATGTTTTTACCGAGGTTCCAAAAGCATCTTTCATATATCTTTTTCCATTACTTCTAAAATATCTTTTCACGGAACCTACACCTCCGAGATGCGCCGCAGCGAGGATTCCAGACTCAGTAATCTTGATTCCATTAAGGACTCTTCCTTCATATTTCAAGATTTCATCTTGCAACTCCCATTTATTTTTTGACAACAAGGCAACGAATGCTTCTTCTTGCATTTTAGGACTGTTCAAAAATGCTGCACTATTATTAATCCCAACGGTTTTTAAGGTTTCCATACCAAATTGATATTTACCCAAATAACCTAGAGAATTAATTTTTTTGTATTGACACTGAGACTCTCTGAAGGCAATCGCTTCTTTATAACCAATAAAGTACTTTCCTGTAAAAGGAACACTCAAATTAGTATATTCTTTTTGTTTTTGAGATGGAAATAAGTAGTGGGTTCCATTTGTATTATTTGAAAGAAACCATTGGTTGGTATCTAAATCGAAAGGTTTAAAACCCAAGCTTAAAAAAGCTATAATAATAGTCAAACTTGCATAAAAAGACCATTTGTTTATCATAAATTGTTTTTCTTCAAAACGCTGTCCCGTTAAGAAATTTCTGCCTGCAAATATATGATAAAAATAATACCGCTGATAATCAAAGGGTTAAACTTGACCGAAAATTAAAAGGTAAAAGTTAAAAATACTTCGGAACACAACTGTTTATGAGGTATTGTTGGAATCATCCCCAATCAAAAAACAGATAAAATCATGTTCAAAAAAGTGAAATTTCACACCAATAGTAATCCAATCGTCCTCAAAATTTGGAAAAATTTATGCAAATTCGGCTAGATTTCGATTGAAAAATTCAAAAATATGCAGTGAAGAAAAACTAATTTTTGACTCAAAGAACCACAAAATATAGTTTGATTTCTTAAAGCTTTATCTTTTTACGCCCTGACTATTTATCCAATCAGAGTATTTTTTGGCGTTTACACTGTGTTCTGCTAAAGTAGCAGCAAATTCATGGTACCCAAAATGTTCTACGCTAGCGCAAAAATAAATGAAATTGTTTTTTTCTGGATTTAGCACCGCTTCAAGCGCTGTGATGTCGGGCATCGCAATGGGTCCAGGAGGAAGCCCAATATTCACATAGGTATTATATTGCGAAGTCATGGTCAAGTCGTTGTAAAACACTCTCTTGATAACTTGGTCAAAATCATTTGACTTCTTTTTTATGGCATAGATTACAGTAGGATCAGCCTGAAGTGGTATTCCTTGCTTCATTCGATTCAAGTAAACCCCTGCGATTCTGGGTCTTTCGTCTTTTTTAACGGATTCTTTGTGTACTATTGAAGCCAAAATTGTCGCTTCAATGGGAGTTAACCCTTGTTTTGTAGCTTTTTCAGTACGTTCCTTGTTCCAAAAATTGCGGTATTCCTTAATCATTTTATCACGGAATTTTTCTGCAGATATATCCCAATACACCTCATAGGTATTAGGAATAAACATTGCTAAAATATTCTGGTCAGTAAAACCATTTTCTTTCAAGAAAATAGAATCTCTGAAAGAAGTCATCAATGACAAGCTATCCGCCTCAATTTGAGAACCCACCCTTCCTGCCAAATTCTCTAACCGCTCTTGATTGTTGAAAGCCAGTTTCACGGGAACATTGCTTCTTAAAGCTCTAACCAATTCGAAACTATTCATTCCTCTGGTGAATAAAAACCGTCCTGGTTTTATATTTTCGGAATAGCTTCTCGTGCTTGCCACCATTTCAAAACGATTCATATTAGCTATAAAAGGTGAAATTATTTCCCTAACATCTTCATAAGTAGCGCCCGTTGGGACATAAAGATAGCGTTCGTTTTCTGAAAATTTTGTGTTTTTAGAAAAAATTTGATTGGTTACTATACCCCCATAAATCAGTAATCCTGAAATAAATGCAACAGCAACTATTGAAATGATTTTTTTTAAGTCCAAAACTGAAAATTTAAAATTTAGTGTTAATTAATTGGAAAATGGCCTCGTCTTTATAGACTCCGTTTACCAATGTCCAATCTTTTTTTGTGCCAATATTCTGAAAGCCAAATTTAGTAAAAAGTGCTATACTAGCTTTATTTTCAGTGCCAATATTTGCATACAATTGATGTAAATTAAGATGGCGAAAAGAATACCGAATCAACAGTTCTAGGGCTTCGGAACCAATATGCTGATTTCTGTTTTCGTTTCCCTGAATGACAATTCCAACTCCTGCCCTATTATTCTTGGGATCAAAATCAAACAAATCAATTAATCCCAAAGCAGGAAAATCCTCCTCTTGACAAATTGCCAATCTCAACTGCTTGGCTTCATAGATGTCCTGATGGGCATTTTCAAGGTATTGCTTAACCAAAAACCGACTGTAAGGGGTTTGCGTATTGCTTAATTCCCAAATACCTTGGTCATTTTCCATACCATAAACAAACTCCAAATCGTTGGGCTCTAGTGCTCGGAGATATATGTTGTCGCCTTTTAGTTTGATCATTTTGATTTTATTTTGAAGAACTAAATTAGCTCCTCAAGTTAAAAAAATAGTTTCTATCGGAACTTGTTAGCATTCATTTTTTTTCAAACCATTAAGGAAATTAAGTCTCATTAAGAACAATGCAAAACTTAATTTCCTTAATGGTTTTAAATATTTGTAAATTAATATTTTTAATTTTCAAATAATACTGAGCAAAACAAAAAAATATAGTTTTTGCTATATATCTATTTCCCCTTTAAACACAAACTCCGCAGGTCCTTTAAGGAAAACATTGGTAAACTGTCCATTTTTTTTATCAAAAGAAACTTCTAATTTCCCACCTTCTACATTTAAATGTATGGAAGTAGCATTGGTTTTCCCAACAGCATTCATTGCAATGGCCACGGCGGTTGCACCAGTCCCACAGGAAAGCGTTTCGTCTTCCACACCTCTTTCATAAGTTCGGAGTGAAAAAGTATCCGCATTGATTTGTTTTACAAAATTAACATTACTCCCTGCTGCTCCATATAATTGTCCGTATCGAATGGCCGTTCCGTTTTCTTTTATATTATAGTTTTCCAAGTCTTCCACCAACTGCACGTGATGTGGGGAGCCGGTGTTAAGAAACACATAATCAGGTGTTATTTTTACATGAATAACGTCAATCATTTGCAAGGAAACCAATCCATCATCCGCTATTGTGGCATGATGCAAGCCATCGGTAGCAATAAAAGTACAACTGCTATTGATGACGTTTAGCTTTTTGGCAAAAGCCACCAAACAACGACCACCATTACCACACATGGAACTTTGGTTTCCATCAGAATTGTAATAGACCATTCTGAAATCGATGTCGATATCGTTTTCCAATAAAATAAGCCCGTCCCCACCTATTCCGAAACGTCTGTCGCACAAATGGGCAATAAGTTGACCATTTTCCTTTGGAAAAATTCCCGATCGATTGTCAATCATCACAAAATCGTTTCCGGTTCCTTCGTATTTATAAAATTCTAGTTGCATTTTAGTTGAATTGTGTAACGCAAAAGTACAAACTATTAATGAAATGTTAATCATTGTTAAAGAACGTTAAACTGTTTTTTTGAAATATGAAAATGTATAATTTTACGTTCAATACATAAAAAATCATACTATCATGAATCGAATTTCAAGTCTATTCCTAGTGTCATTGTTCAGCGGAGTCCTTACTCTTAGCGCCTACAAATTGTTATTTGACAACAATGGCTATTTTTCTACTAACAAAAACTCCATTGTAACTGATGCTCCCAATTCCTATGGGAGGACGGTTGGATTATCAGCAGAGGCGGTCGATTTTACCGAAGCTGCCGACAAGACCATTCATACTGTGGTTCACGTAAAAAATGTGTCTCGACAAACCATCAACAATCCTTTGATGGAATTCTTTTATGGCTTTGGCGGACAACAATCCCAAGAGCAAGTAGGCACGGGTTCAGGAGTAATTATTTCTGAAGATGGGTATATTGTTACCAATAACCATGTGGTGAAAAACGCCTCGGAAATTGAAATCACTTTGAATAATAAAAAATCCTATTCTGCAAAACTAATAGGAACCGATTCTAAAATGGACATTGCATTATTGAAAATTACTACCGATGAAAAATTACCCTATACCGTTTTTGCCAATTCTGATTCGGTGAAAATTGGCGAATGGGTTTTAGCCGTCGGAAACCCCTATAATTTAACCTCTACCGTAACCGCTGGAATTGTTTCAGCAAAAGCCAGAAACTTAGACACTAGCGGCATTCAATCTTTCATCCAAACCGATGCGGCCGTTAACCCCGGAAACAGTGGTGGCGCATTGGTGAATACCAAGGGTGAATTAATAGGCATCAACACCATGATTTCGTCACCAACAGGAAGTTACACAGGATATTCTTTTGCGATTCCTTCTAATATTACCCGAAAAATAATCGAGGATATTATGGAATTTGGAAACGTTCAAAGAGGTATTTTAGGAGTTGAAGGGGGGGAATTAAATGCTACAGTTTCTAAAGAATTGGGCGTTACCGAAACACAAGGTTTTTACATCAAAAAAGTGAACACAAAATCTGGAGCCGAGAAAGCAGGACTTCAAAAAGGGGATATTATCATAAAATTAGACGAGCAAAACGTGGCTACTTTTGCCGATCTTTCAGGGTATATCAACACAAAAAGACCTAACGACAAGGTGCAAGTAACCTTTATTAGGGAAGGCAAGAACAAAGTGGTTCCTGTTATTTTAAGCAAAAACGAATTGTTTGGCACAGAATTTAAAGGAATGGAATTAGAGAACATAGACGCCAATGATAAAAAGAAATTCCATTTGGATTATGGCGTAAAAATCAAATCCATAAGTAATGCAAACCTAAAACAATATGAGGAAGAGCTTAAGGGGAATATTATTTTAAGCATCGACAATGTAAAAGCAACGGACATCGAAGCGGTTTCAAAACTTTTGAACCAAAAAGACGAGAACCAAAGTATGCGAATTGAAATGATGGGCAAAAACGGGCAATTATTACAAATTATACTTTAACATTTCCAACCTAAAAAACAAGAAAACCGTCCCGATGATAAATCAGGACGGTTTTTTTATAGCTCTTTTATACCAGCTTTAAATTAAATAGAATGAATTATCTAAAACCTAATTACTCCTTAGGTTTAGTCAAATAATAGATTGGAATCCCTGTCAACATAATCAAAACGCCCCAACCACAAGTCGAGAATTTCGTCAGCAATAAGGAAACGCAAACTGCTGAGGAAATTACAATGTAAAGAAAAGGAAGAATAGGGTAGCCAAAAGCTTTATAAGGTCTTTCGGCATCAGGCATTTTCTTGCGAAGAATAAATATACCGTAGATAGTCAAAATGTAAAATATCATTACAATGATGACAACAAAATCTAATAAATCGCCATATTTTCCTGTCAAACACAAAAACGAAGCCCAAATACATTGCATCCATAAAGCCCAAGCCGGAACGCTCGCATGATTTAGTTCGGCCGCTTTTTTGAGAAACAAACCGTCTTTGGCCATAGTATAATATACTCTGGCTCCGGCCATGATCAAACCGTTGTTACAAGCAAAAGTCGAAATCATAATCATTACCGCAATAATAATCGTACCCATATCGCCAAAAATATGTTGCGAAGCGGCTACTGCAACTCTATCGGAAGGAACAGTGGCGATTTCTTGCAAGGGCATCACTGCCAAATACATCAAATTGGCCAAAATGTAAATAATGGTCACGAGAAAAGTCCCTAGAAACAAACTCAGTCCCACATTGCGTTTTGGATTTTTGATTTCACCGGCGATAAAAGTCACACCCACCCAAGCGTCGTTGGAGAACAAAGAACCCACCATCGCTGCCGAAATTCCTGCAATCAAAGCGGTACCGCTTATAGTCATCCAAGAACCACTATCCACATTATAAGATCTTGGCGTCCAGGCATCAGTCCAGTTGGCATTCCAAACATCGGCTTTGGCAGCGAGAAGAAAGCCAAAAACGATCAACCCAAACAAAGACAAAATCTTAATCACCGTCAAAACGGTTTGCATCATTTTACTGTTTTTTACCCCACGGCTGTTTACATAAGTCAACAGAACAATAGTGATGATAGAAACAATTTGTGCTGCATTGAGTTGGAAAGAACCTATTTCATACAAAATATTTTCATTGCTTAAAGATGGAACCAAATAAGCGGCGAATTTAGAAAAACCCACACCTACCGCGGCAATCGTACCTGTTTGAATTACGGAAAAGAAACTCCAGCCGTAAAGAAAAGCAATGAGTTTATTGTAGGCTTCTTTGAGATACACATACTGTCCGCCCGCTTTTGGAAACATCGCACTCAACTCACCATAACTTACGGCGGCAACCATCGTAATCAATCCGGCTAGAAGCCAAATCAAAGTCAGCCAACCTGCAGAACCCACTTGCCTGGCGATGTCTGAGCTTACGATAAATATTCCCGAACCGATCATCGAGCCCACAACGAGCATGGTTCCGTCAAATAATCCTAGTTCTCTTTTAAAATGGTCCTGGTTGTCGTTTTGCATAGTTTTTATATTTTTAGTTTGGCTAAAGATATATATATTTTTGAAATAGATTAATTTATTTGTAATTGTGAAAATTCCTTTTGAAGATTTATAATCAAAATTATATATTTGAAAATAGAATAAAACGCAAGAACTAAACCAAAAACTTGCGCACAACATGCTTATTAGAAAAAAGGTGATTTTGTACGCCAATACAACAATTATAGGCAAGCTTGAAATAAAAGTATAAATGTTAAATGGGTATATTTTTGTTTTTTCACAACAATACTTTTGTTATAAATGCCTTCATCAAAAAATATTGAATCATTTTAGTGAATATTCGTTAAAAGGTGTTTTGTATAAAACTCCCTTTAGAATCAATACTAACTTTTTAATTTAAATTAATTACTTTTGCAGTCATGTGAACTATTATTTTATTGAAATTTAATGGATAAGAACAACTTATTTTTACGAAAATAAACTTCACCAAAAAATATAAAAAAATTAACTACAACAATATCAATAATTTTAAAAAATACAATCTATTATGTTTCATAAAGAAGGATCTCAATCTATTTTAATAGGTATTGTTTTTACAGCTGTTGTACTGTTATTGTCCGATAAATTTATTGAATTGAATTGGCTAAAAATAGCCTTGCAAATCAGTGCTTTTGTACTATTGATTATAATATTGCAGTTTTTCAGAAATCCAAAACGTACCGTAATTACAAATGAGAACCAAATTTTGGCTCCAGTAGACGGAAAAGTAGTCGTAATTGAGGAGGTCTATGAAGGGGAATTTTTCAAAGACAAACGAATTCAAGTTTCCATTTTTATGTCGCCCATTAATGTACATGTCACCCGATATGCGCTTAGTGGCCAAGTAAAATTCAGCAAATACCATCCCGGAAAATTCTTGGTGGCTTGGCACCCAAAAGCCAGTGAAGAAAATGAAAGAACGACTGTCGTTATCGAAAATAAAACTTTTGGAGCTGTTTTATACCGCCAAATTGCAGGGGCTTTGGCTAGGAGAATAGTCAATTACGCCGAGGAAGGAATGCAGGTTATACAGGGTGAAGATGCTGGTTTTATAAAATTCGGTTCGAGAGTTGATTTGTTTTTGCCTTTAGGCACTCATATCAACGTTGTACTTAACCAAAAAGCAATAGGAGGAAAGACCGTTATCGCCACAAAATTGGGATGAACGAAAAAGATTTAGATACACGTTTTCAAGAAGCGGTAGCAATAGCTTCACAGATGACTCAGGAATCCCTGCCACAAGATGTCCAATTACGTCTTTACGCCTTTTATAAGCAGGCAACTTACGGAACGTTAAGTTATAACCATTCTGAAAGTTATGATTTAAGAAATGCTTTCAAAACCAATGCCTGGATTCAAGTAAGCCATTTGTCTGTTGACGAGGCAAAAGAACAATACATAGAAATCATAAATTTCCTGTTGGAAAAATAAGTACGAATTATGAAAAAGATGCATTTTCAAATAACAAGTTTATTGTTGGTTACCATTTTACTTTCCTGCAACAACAAAAAACTTACCGAAGTAGTCGAAGTGCCTTTACCAGCAGCCGAAGAAAAAATAACGATGGGAGCTCCTGACGATGTCAAGGCAGATGAAGGCGCATTTCAAATGGAAAAATTACCTTATTCGTATGAGGCCTTGACTCCATACGTATCGGCATTAACGATGGAAATGCATTATTCAAAGCACTATTTGACATACACCAATAACTTAAACAAAGCGGTTGCTGGAACTGAATTAGAGAATCTGACCATTGAAGAAGTCTTAACTAAATTGGACATTAACGATGCCACAATCCGCAACAATGCTGGTGGTTACTATAATCACTCCTTGTATTGGAAGTGCATAGGTCCAAAAGGCGCTGGACAACCCAAAGACACCTTGGCAGCAGCCATCACAAAGAAATTTGGTTCATTTACTGAATTTACCACTTCATTCAAAGAGGAAGCCGCAAAACAATTTGGCTCGGCTTGGGTTTGGTTGATTGTGGATCGATCTGGAAATCTTCAAATTACAAGTACTCAAAATCAGGACAACCCACTAATGCGAAATGCACTCGTTCAAGGAACACCGATTCTAGCATTAGATCTTTGGGAACACGCTTATTATTTGGATTACCAATATAAAAGAAAAAACTATGTAGATGCTTTTTTCAAAGTAATCAATTGGACCAAAGTTGCCGAAAATTACGAAGAGGCGCTGAAGAAGTAATTAATCCAAGACCAAACTATAAATAAACGATTCAGAAGGACCAATGGTGATTTGAACCTTACCTTCACCATTTTTCACACGCAATAGATTGCTGCTTTCGTGATACAATTGGTCTGTAATAGTATAAGTTCCATCCTTCAAACCCCATTTTTGAACAATATCTGCAGGGATTCGCAATTCAAAAATTGATTGTTG
Organism: uncultured Flavobacterium sp.; assembly: GCA_964535705.1. GTDB lineage: Bacteria > Bacteroidota > Bacteroidia > Flavobacteriales > Flavobacteriaceae > Flavobacterium. Next base: position 7,173 of record CAZHVE010000007.1, on the reverse strand, counting down.
TAACCAATAAAAATTGGTTACAACAATCAATTTTTGAGTTTCTGACCATCGCACATAGGAATAAATGGCGATGTCATAGCCTGGTGTGCTATTTCGATTACTAGATTGAATTTCCTGAAATTTTCCCATTAAGGCGGAACTATGGACAGAAAAATTGAGTAGTCTTTTATAGAAATCGCGCAAGTCTTTCTCGGATATAGAAAGTTGGCCGCCATCAAATTTTCCTTCGTTCATCCAGCGTTGATGATTGGGTACACCCACATAATCAAAAATAGAAGTTCTGGAATTCATTCCAAAGCCAACATTTTCATTGGCAGCCTCCCCCACTTCCTGTCCAAAATAAATCATAGTTGGCGCAGTGCTTATCGTGGTAGAAACAACCATTAAGGGCTTCCCTTTTTGTGGTGTTCCAGCAAATTCGGCACTTGCCAATCGCTGTTCATCGTGGTTGTCTAGAAAATTCAACATATGATGTTCAATGTCGGCCAGGTTGTTTTGGATGTCCGAAAGTCCATCAGGCCATGACCTACCTTGAATTATATCCTTCAGTTTATCGTAGGTTTCCACTTTGTCGTAGAGATAATCCATTTTACCCAAACGAATATAATTGCGATATTCACTTGGTTTATAGACTTCGGCCATTAAAAAAGCTTCTGGATTGGCCATTTTTATGGTTGAATTCATATAACTCCAGAATTCATACGGCACCATTTCGGCCATGTCATACCGAAAACCATCCACGCCTTTGGCTGTCCAATACAAAGCAATATCACGAAATTTTATCCAAGAATTAGGTACGCTTTTATTCTTCCAAAAATCGAAATGTTCTTGGTGTGATTGGGTGTCATAACCTGAGGGAAGTTCTGGGAAATCTTTAGAACCATCGGGACGAATTCCGTAATTTACTTTCACGGTTTCATACCAATCATTGCGATCTGGCTTCGCCATTCGAGAACCGTTACCCGTCCATTTTGCAGGATATTCCTCGAATTTTTTATCAAAGAGCGGATTACTTTCGCCGTTTAATGGTTTGTCCGAATCAGGTATTTCAAAAGGAGTATTGGGAATATAATAAAAATTATTGTCACGACTGTATTCGACTGAAACATCATCATCAGCACCAAAATCCCTTACACCTTCGGGATTGTTTTTTCCTTCATATTTTCGGGCAACATGATTGGGAACAATATCAATAATTACTTTCATTCCGGCTTTGTGGGTTCGGGCAACCAAATCCTCAAATTCTTGTAAACGATTCTCAGGATTCACAGCTAAATCTGGGTTAACATTATAGTAGTCCTTGACGGCATAAGGCGAACCGGCGCGTCCTTTCACCACTTCGGGACAATCATTTGAAATTCCAATTGAAGTGTAGTCTTGAACCAAGGCGTGATGCGGAACCCCAGTGTACCAAATATAAGTGACACCTAAATCCTTTATTTCTTTCAGCGCCTTAACCGTGAAATCGTTGAACTTTCCCACACCGTTTTCCTCGATGGTTCCCCAAGGTTTGTTATACCTGTTTTTGTTTCCGAATAAACGGGTAAAAACCTGATAAATAATCACTTTATTGCCAGCCATATTCTCTTTCGTTTCTGTATTCCTTTTCAAAATCCTTCCTTTTGTAGGCTATGGCCAAAGGCTGCTTTCTACTTCTTGGTTGCTCGTCTTCTAATATGAAATTTTCATTATTGTTCCCATAAGTTTTCTATACTACTCCAAGTATTTATTTACCCCCTCCTCTGTTAGAATTCCTACACTACAACAGCAAAATTGTAATTGCCCAAAAATGGTGACCCCAATATCTTTTTTATTTTAAAATTCCGGAAATTAGATGTATAATTTTTTTTTTAATAAAACTTTTCATCATTTTAAACAAAGTGCTTATATCGAGTAGAATAATAACCCTAATATTTTTTTGAAAAACAATATGAACTTTTATTTTTAAACTTTATCCCCATTACTGCATTGAGAATTCATTCAACAAAAATATGTTTTTAGAAGCTAAAAGCAAAATACACTAAAGTGCATAGTTTTGACTATTTTTGTGACCAATAAAACTTCGTGAACTTTGCAATTAAAAAAACACAAATTTTGCACAACGATTTCCTAAAATACCAAGCCCAAACTTCTCCCTATCCTCTGGGGATGAAAGTTTCGTATGCCAAAGGATCTTATATTTTTGATACCAACAATAAAAAATACCTAGATTTTGTGGCTGGCGTTTCGGCGTGTACGCTCGGACATCAACCCCTAAGAGTCAATCAAGCAATTAAAGACCAATTGGATAAATATTCGCACGTGATGGTGTATGGAGAATATTCACAAGGGCCGGCAGTGGACTATTGCAAATTACTGGCTTCACTCCTACCCCAACCATTAGAAAAAACCTATTTGGTTAATTCAGGTACCGAAGCCATTGAAGGTGCCTTAAAACTCGCCCGAAGAACCACCGGAAGGAGCCAATTGATTTCTTGCCATAATGCCTATCATGGCAACACCATGGGATCGTTGAGCGTGATGGGATTCGAGGAACGCAAACGAATTTTTCGTCCGTTGATTCCTGATGTCGAATTTATCACCTTCAACAATGAAGCCGACCTCGACAAAATAACCACCAAAACTGCGGGTATTCTTCTGGAAACCATTCAAGGTGGCGCGGGTTTTATAGAGCCTCACAACGACTTCCTGAAAAAGGTTCGCGAGCGCTGTAACGAAGTTGGTGCACTTATGATACTAGACGAAATTCAACCAGGTTTCGGGAGAACGGGAAAGCTTTTCGGATTCCAAAATTACGATGTTGTGCCCGATATTTTGGTAATGGGAAAAGGAATGGGCGGCGGCATGCCTGTGGGTGCTTTCACGGCATCCTCAGCAATGATGGATTTGTTGAGCCACGATCCAAAGTTGGGACACATCACGACTTTTGGAGGTCACCCTGTCATTGCGGCAGCCTGCTTGGCTACTTTGCAAGAAATTACCGAAACAAATTTGATTGCAGAAGCTTTGGAAAAGGAAAAACTCATCCGATCACTTTTGGTACATCCTTTGCTACTAGAAGTTAGAGGAAAAGGGTTAATGCTGGCCGCCATGACCGAAAGCGCAGCAGTGACAAATGAGGTGATTCTTCGCTGTCAAGACAAAGGGCTCATTTTATTTTGGTTATTATTTGAAGCATGCGCCATAAGAATCACTCCACCGTTAACCATTTCTGAGGATGAAATTCGGGAAGGTTGTGCCATAATGTTGGACGTGTTGAATGAAATAATGACATAAGATTGAAGATTTTGAGCTCGTTTCAAAATTAAATATCACCAATCAACTTGTTAATTAAATTGTTTACAAAAATTCCAAATTTCCCTCACCATAACAATAAGGTTGCCTACTTTTATTTTGGGCAAATTCAAAAAAAACAAGCTATGCAATTAAGCAACGAGGAAGAAGAATATAACCTATCGCTTTCCAAATTTGAGTCCATGTTAAAAACCAACAAGGTTCTCTTTTTTGACTCCGAAGAATTTGAAGATATTATACTGCACTATCTAGATATGGGCAAAGCCGCATTAGCAAAAAAAGCCTTAAAACTAGCTTTAGAACAACATCCAAAATCTACCGGACTTAAATTAGTACAAGTTGAAATGTTGGTCTATGATGACAAACTTGAACTGGCCGAGAAGTTATTGACCGAATTGTACGCCATCGAGCCAACCAATGAGGAAATCTATATCCAAAAAGCCAACATTTGTTCTAAAAGGGACCAACACGAAAAAGCGGTTGAATTATTGAAAATTGCTTTAAAATATACCGATGATTTAGCCGACGTCTACAATTTAATCGGGATGGAATACCTTTTTATGGACAATCTGGAATTGGCCAAAGAAAGTTTCATCAAATGCTTGGAAGAAGATCTTGACGATCAATCGGCTTTATACAACGTGGTGTATTGCTTTGAATTCTTAGACCAGAATCAAGAAGCCATCACCTATTTGAAACAGTATATCGACAAAAACCCGTATGGCGAAATTGCCTGGCATCAGTTGGGGCGCTTGCATTATGGAGTAAAAGAATATGAAAGTGCCATTATCGCTTTTGATTATGCCACACTCATTGACGATGAATTTATGGGCGCTTTTATGGAAAAAGCCAAAGCCCTGGAACGCCTAAAAAAATACGAAGAAGCCATTGAAAGCTTCAATCGAACCATTGAATTAGACGACCCTACCTCCTACGCTTTGTTGCGCATTGGGAAATGCTACGAGAAATTAGGAAACAAGGTGCTGGCTTTAAAATACTATAACAAAACAGTTCACGAAGATCCCCTTTTAGACAAAGGGTGGATTGCCATTACCGATTTTTATGTACGCCAAAAAAACTTCCAAAAAGCGCTGCTTTACGTCAATAAAGCACTCGCGATTGACAATCAAAATCGAATGTATTGGAAGCGATATGCTACGATAAACAAACAATTGAACTTGTTTGAAGAGGCTGAATTCGGCTACCGAAAAGCGGTAGAATTCGGTGATTATCAATTGGACACCTGGTTGTTTTGGGTGGACATTCTCCAATTTTTGGGCGAATTCGAAAGTGCCATACAAACCTTATTGCAAGCCTCGGAATATTTCCCGGAAGAGAACGAAGTTGAATATCGATTGGCTGGATTGTATTTTATGATTCAACAAACTACCAAAGCCAAATTCCATTTAAGTAATGCTTTGCGATTGAATTTTGATAATTACATCCTTTTAGAAGATTTATTCCCCGTGGTTTGGGCGCGAAAAATGGTGCGAAATTACATTGCAAAACATACAAAATAAAATACAACACCCATTTTATAATGATTGATATTATAAGAAAACGCTTTGGGTTATTGGGACGCAACATCAGTTATTCCTTCTCTAAAGGCTATTTTACCGAGAAATTTAATTCCGAGAATTTAGCAGGTTGCACCTACGAGAATTTTGACATTACGGAAATAACCGCTTTTCCCGAAATCATAAAAAACACTCCCGACTTAAAAGGAATGAATGTCACCATACCGTATAAGGAAGTTGTGATCCCTTATTTAGACCAACTCTCGAAAAAAGCAACTTTGATTGGCGCGGTAAACACCATAAAAATCACCAAAAAAGGGAAACTAAAGGGCTACAATACGGATTATTATGGTTTTATGAAATCCCTGCAGCCCTTGTTGCAAGCACACCATAAAAAAGCATTGATTTTAGGAACGGGTGGCGCATCCAAAGGCGTCGCTTTTGCCTTGGACGAATTGGGTATTGGGTACACTTTTGTTTCCAGGGAAGCCAAAGCAAACGCCATAACTTATGACCAAATCAACGCTGGTACTTTTGAGGAGTACCAAATCATCATCAATTCGAGTCCGGTGGGAACCAGCCCTAACACAGAGGCTTCGCCATTAATTCCTTACAACTATTTTACCGAGAAGCACATTGCTTACGACTTAATTTACAATCCTGCGGAAACCCAATTCCTCAAAAAAGCCAAAGTACAAGGCGCACAGACCAAAAATGGTCAGGACATGCTCATTTTTCAGGCGGAGAAAGCTTGGGAAATTTGGAATAAATAATCAAGTTTCATTATGAACTTATTAGCAAACCATTCTTTTGGGACGGTTTGTTTGATTGCCCTGTACACTATCCTAAACTTTCAAAAGAATTGGCTACTTTAGTGTTCTAAAAATACTGATTATGAAATGGAGCGCCAAGATCATCACCCACAAAGGCAGCAAAAGAATTGCAGTCTATTTCGAAAAGAATGCGGACTTGATTGCTAGAATTAAAGAAATTGATGGTGCACGATGGAGTCAATCTTTAGTGGCTTGGCATCTTCCAGACACGGAGGAAAACAGGGAACGATTTAAGATTGCACCTCGCTCTCATTCCCTGCCTTCGGGAGAAGGAATGGCACAAATAGAAAAGTTCAAACAATACTTGCGTTCCAAACGCTATAGCGAAAGCACGCTAACCACTTATAGCGAAGCATTGAAAACGTTTTTAGTTTTCTATCGAGAAAAACCCATTACAGACATTACTAATGAAGATGTCATTGTGTACAACAATGAGTACATTTTGAAAAATAATTTATCAGCTTCTTTTCAGAACCAAACCGTTAATGCAATTAAATTATTTTTTCAGACCATTAGAGAAACAAAAATGATGGTAGATAAAATTCACCGACCAAAAAGAGCCAAAGTCCTGCCTAACGTTTTGAGCAAAGAGGAAGTAAAATTGATCTTGAATGCACATAGCAACATCAAACACAAAATGATGCTTTCTTTGATTTACAGTTGTGGTTTGCGTCGTGGTGAATTGTTGGCACTAAAACCAGTTCATATCGATTCCAAAAGAAATATTGTGTTACTTAAAAATTCTAAAGGTAAAAAAGACAGGATTGCTCCTTTATCTGCAAAAATTTTAGAAATGCTTCGAGAATATTACATCTCTTTCAGACCCAGAACCTTTTTGTTTGAAGGTGTGATTCCTGGTGAACCCTATTCTGAAAAAAGTTTGCAAAGTGTATTAAAGCAAGCACTCAAAAAAGTAGGTATTACAAAACCCGTCAGTCTACATTGGTTGCGACATAGTTACGCCACTCATTTGTTGGAAAGTGGAACTGATTTGAGATACATACAAGAATTATTGGGACACAGCAGCAGTAAAACCACCGAAATCTATACTCATGTAAGTACGAAAAGTTTGCAACAAATAAAAAGTCCTTTTGATGATTTATGAATTAAAAATCCTATTTTTGGAAATAAATAAAGTCTGACGTTTGTCAGACAAAGCCACCCAATTTAGGGGTGATTGGTCGGACATCGTCAGACCTATATATAAGTTAGGGTGCATTGCTAAATACCGCAGTAACCCGAATCACATTCGTTAAAATCTTCGTCAAATAATTCGTTTTGTATTCCAAATTTTAAAACTGATTTATAACTTGCTTGTGAATTAAATTTGTTTCCTGTTTTTTCTTCTTGCTTAATAAACCAATTAAAAGTATCATTGTCTTTTTTGGCTATGTGAGATAAAAACAAAGGATTTCTATTTACGCATCCTACACAATTATTTCTATAAGCAAATCTTACAGGTTTGTTTTCCCAGTAATTATAAATAGTGTCTTTTTGGATGTTATTTTCAATCAAAGGAAATTCTGCAT
>CAZHVE010000006.1:0-49500 GCA_964535705.1 uncultured Flavobacterium sp. | reverse complement strand
TCTAACTTCCCACTTCTAACTTCCCACTTTATTATGCTTCTGCCAACATTTTTTCCCCTGCTTCGATAGCGTCTTCAATAGTTCCTTTAAGGTTGAAAGCGGCTTCTGGCAAGTGATCTAATTCCCCGTCAATGATCATATTGAATCCTTTGATGGTGTCTTTGATGTCAACCAAAACTCCTTTTAATCCTGTAAATTGTTCGGCTACGTGGAACGGTTGAGACAAGAAACGTTGAACACGTCTTGCTCTTGAAACTGATAATTTATCCTCTTCAGAAAGTTCTTCCATACCCAAAATCGCGATAATATCTTGCAATTGTTTGTATTTTTGAAGAATTTCTTTTACTCTTTGTGCACAGTTATAATGCTCATCACCTATAATTTGTGGTGTCAAAATTCTAGAAGTAGAATCTAGTGGATCTACCGCTGGGTAAATCCCTAGCTCGGCAATTTTACGAGACAATACCGTTGTGGCATCAAGGTGAGCAAATGTAGTTGCTGGCGCCGGATCGGTTAAATCATCCGCAGGAACGTAAACCGCTTGTACAGATGTAATAGAACCTTTGTTTGTAGATGTGATACGCTCTTGCATCGCTCCCATTTCAGTAGCCAATGTTGGTTGGTAACCCACCGCAGAGGGCATACGACCCAAAAGTGCAGAAACCTCAGAACCCGCTTGTGTAAAACGGAAGATATTATCCACGAAGAAAAGAACGTCTTTTCCTTGGTCAGAACCTGCTCCATCACGGAAATATTCTGCAATAGACAAGCCTGAAAGTGCCACACGAGCACGAGCTCCAGGAGGCTCATTCATTTGTCCGAAAACGAAAGTAGCTTTAGACTCTCTCATTCCAGGCATATCTACTTTAGACAAATCCCATCCTCCATTTTCCATTGAGTGCATGAATTCATCCCCGTATTTTATAATTCCTGACTCTAACATCTCACGAAGTAAGTCATTTCCTTCACGTGTTCTTTCTCCTACTCCTGCGAATACGGAAAGTCCACCGTGACCTTTTGCTATATTGTTAATCAACTCCTGAATCAATACTGTTTTACCCACACCAGCACCACCAAACAATCCAATTTTTCCTCCTTTTGAATAAGGCTCAATCAAATCGATTACTTTAATACCCGTGAATAAAACTTCAGATGAAGTGGATAAATCTTCGAATTTTGGCGCTTGTCTGTGAATAGACAATCCATTATCACCATCTTTTGGCAAGTTTCCAAGACCATCAATGGCATCACCAATTACGTTGAACAAACGTCCGTAAACATCCGCTCCAATTGGCATTTTGATTGGGTTTCCTGTTCCAACCACTTCATAACCTCTGCTCAAACCGTCTGTAGAATCCATGGAGATGGTACGAACCGTATTTTCTCCAATGTGGGATTGTACTTCAAGAACTAATAAAGTTCCGTCTTTTTTTGTGATTTCTAATGAATCATAAATTTTTGGAAGTTCAACATCTTTTCCGTTGAAAACTACATCGACAACTGGTCCGATGATTTGGGCAACTTTTCCTATTACTTTTGACATTGCTTATGTATTTATTAAATAGCTATTCCGATTTATGAAGTACACCAAATCGAAACTTTTCGACTGAATGCTTTTTCAGTGCGCAAAGGTAATTTTTTAAAATATAAAAATCAACACTTTTTTTATAAAAAATGAAGTGGTTTTTAAAGGATTGTTTGTAAACAGGACCCAAATCACGAAAAGTGTTTATAAAGCAAAAAACCAACTCCATTTAAGGAATTGGTTTTTGATTTGAATGTAGCTGCTAATTTTTAAAAATCAGCCGCATTTCTAGGGAATAATATTCTATAATCGCCCAAATTAACACTTTTTAAATTAGAGCCATATTTGGCATTAATCGCTTGAATAAATTTATTAGCAATCAAAGCATAGCCTCTTGGACTTGGATGAATCCCATCGAGAGAAAATGCTCCGCCAGTTACAAAAGTTGAATTTAAGGTAAAATTATTGGCTGTAATTCCAGTGGTTCCCAATTGATCCATAACTACTTTAGCATCAAAAAATGCTAAATCATAAGTTGTCACAGCAGTTTGAATCGTTTGATTGTATGCATCTGTAGCTGCTTTAATTTCAGCTACTTCAGTTGGCAACAAAACATACCGATCAGGAAGAGGATAATTAATTCCTAAGATGTTTAAACTTGGTACGGGTGATACTTCACCGTCAAGAGCAAGTGATGTTGGTTGACCAATTCTTGTAGCCGCACTAAAACAAATTAAATCAGAAGGTACCGTTTGTCTTACTTGTCCAAATATTGCGCCTAAAGCTCCTGCTGTTTGGGCAGGAACTCCGCCACCTATAAGAACTTGTGTTAATTGAACTGATAAATTAACCAAAGTTTCATCTTTAATAACCATTGGATTATTTCCAGTAGTAGAGAGCAAATTTATTCTGTTCCCTTGTCCTAAAAAGGCAAGTGCATTATGCAATGGTCCATACAATTGTGTATTTAAAGCATTTACTTGGTTAACACCGCCAAGCGTTAAATTAGCTTGAGTTAATTGATTGTATTTAATTACATAAAAATAAGGCAGAGTTGTAACATAAGGCAAATTAGCAATCACCCCTTTTTTCCCTCCCGTTGTAAGTTGAGAAAGTATTATATTATATACTGCATCAAAAGTGGCAGGAGGTGTTAAAGGGTCTACGCTTGGATCCCCTCCAGAAGTAGCATATCCTAATTCATCATTCCCGCCAATCCATAAAGAAAAGAAGGTTGGATTTTGATTTTTAGCATCCTCTAATACTGTTAATTTTGTTGAGGTACTATTTGATGAAAAACGAGAAAAATAAGGACTAGCTGTTTTAAGCGCAACTCCAGCTGTGTTTCCGTAACCTTCAGCTATCAAATGAAAACTTTTTGCGCCAGGAATACCCATGTTGTTGAACGGCCCCGACAAATGATTTGTCAATTCAGTAGTGGGTGGCCCTGGTACAGGTGCCGGGGAGGCACCGTTAAAATACAATCTAGGCCCATAAATTGGAGTTCCTCCAAGAAGTAATCCACCAATATTGTCAGACATAAACGGTGTAGTAAATTCGCCCCCTCCAACTAATGCAAACTGTTGTGCTAAAATATTAGGATAAGCTCCCATTTGACCTTCAATAAATAAAGCGCCATCTGAATACCCCGCTGCAAAAGAATCGCCTAAGGCAACATAGTTTGAAAAATCGGCAGTACCTGCTGTTAATGGCAAGCCATCTGCTGTGTCGTAAGTAACTATTTCGTCATCATTACAAGCTATAAAGGTTAACGAAACCAAGAATAGCCATTTTATATTTTTTATCATGATATTTAAATTTAAATTATTATTGGTTTACTTAAGGGGTAACTGTCCAAGAAACAAAATATTGTTGACCAATAAGTCCTGCTCCTAATACTTGTCCGTATTCTTTTCCGCCTATATTGGTAGCTCCTATTTTTATAATTGATTTTAAGTTAGCTAAACTATAATTGGCTTGTACGTCAATAACAGTGGCTGATTCAATCATACCGTCTGCAAAAGTAGATTCCCAAACATATTCTGAATTCCATCTTCCGCTAACAGAAGCGCCAAAGTTTTTGAATAATTTGTCATTGCCTAAAGTCGCTTTAAGTCTATGTTTAGGCGTGTTGAAATAGGCTTCAAAATCTGGGTCTTCAGCCTGATCAAAATCAAACTGAGAATAATTGTAGTTTGCACTAAGTTCGAAGTTTTCGTATACTTTTTTGGATAATCCCAAGCCAAACCCAAGCGATTTTACAACAAGACTAGTATTTGTATATACTTGAAATACTCTATAATCCCTATTGGCAAGGGCGGCAGCGGCCGTAGTTGGTAATACATTTGTCGGGGCAGTTTCAGCGATACCATAATAAGGAGTTACTACATTATACCCTCCAATAAAATCATTATAAATATTATAATATCCATTAACATCTAAGGCAAATCCTTTAATAGTTCCTCTATATCCTAGATCAAACGCTTTTACTTGTTCTGGTTTTACTAATGCTGGATTTGCTTTCAACAATTTCTTAGCGGCATCTGCTAAACCTGAAGGAGGTCCAGCTCTATAATCATCATCAAAATCAAAATAAGATCTCTCAGTAAAAGAATTTTCATAGGCATCACGACCAGATAAAGTTATTTTGCCAGTCGGTCCAATACCTAGTACTGTTTGTCCTGCAGGAGATATTACGTTGTTGTTGGCAGGATCTCCTCCTCTATTTTCAGTATAACGATCTAAATTGTCTGGAGCTGATCCAATTAACACTCTGCTTCCTATATCAAACCCAATATATTGATCCTGTGTGGATGGATTACGGAAACCTGTTTGAAACGAACCTCTCAAATTATGATTTTTTTGTTCGTCTAAAGCGTATACAAATGATACTCTTGGAGAATAATTCCCGTCAAAGTTTTTGGCTTTATCGTATCGGATAGAAGCTGTTAGCTTTAATTTATCATTCATTAATTTTTTCTGAACTTGGGTATAAAGTCCATATTCATTGTATTGAATAGCCCCTATATCATCAGTATAAATTCTACCAAAAGAGTTCAAATCATAGAGTCTGTAAGAACCTCCTACCTGAATTTCAGCTGGTTTAAATATATCTCTAAAATTATAATTGGCATCTGAATGATAAATATGAGAGTTGTCCACTAACTTCGATCCTGTTAATACATCTGGATCAGCAATTACTCTGTCGAAAGCTTGTTTAAATTCAGGAGTTCCAGGTAAAAATCTAGGCAGTCCACCTCCTAATTCATTGATAGATTTAAGTCCTATTACTTTTGAAGCATCAGGAACAATATTGTAATCTGCAAAATTTCTTGCTATTGCATGAGCTTGTGCAGGTGCTTGACCTGCTACTGTTGCAGCTCCATAGGCCGCACCATATTGTCCAAACCAAGCAGCATCGGATTTCCACGCTCTATTAATATTTAATGCTGTAAAGGTCATGTCGTATGATTTCCCACCATCTTCAGTAGTCGTATATCCTCTAACAAAGAAATTTTTCCCTTTTAATTCTATTTTATGCTGTTGCATAAAAAAACCATTTAAGTTATACCGACTGGCTCCTTGATAAACAGAGTTACCAAAACCAAATTTAGATTGCCAAATAATTTCTACCTCTTTTAGCTTTTCTGTATTTGCCCATGGCTTAAAGTGTAATGAAAAGTCAATTTTTGCGTTTTTAACCAAACTTTCTGTAAGATCTGTTTCGTTATATCCAGTTCTAGTGATATCAATATTTGGTAAAATATTGTATCCCGAAGAACCGAAATCATTTCTGTTTTTTAGATTTAAAAAAGCCTCATCTCCATAAACGTTGATACCGTTGTAGCTGGGGTCGGTTCTGTTTACTCCTTTAACCTCATCACCACTTTTATTTATACCATCATATTTAGTGGCGTACCAATCGGTTCCTTTAAAAAAAGTAAAGTTGGCTTTGGCAGCAAAATGTGGTGAAAAAACATGGGCCATTCTAACCCCATAATCAACAAAATCATTTGTTCCAGCTGCTTTTTGACTTGTATTTCCATATTTTGCATAAGCCGTAATTCCCTGGTTAGTAAAAGGGCTTTGACTATTCATAAATAATATCCCATTAAAGGCGTTCGCCCCATAAAGAGCAGAGGATGCTCCCGGAAGTAATTCTACACTCTGCACATCTAATTCTGAAACCCCAATAAGATTTCCTAAAACAAAGTTTAACAATGGAGAGGAATTGTCCATTCCATCCACCAATTGCATAAAACGGGTGTTCGCAACGGTGGCAAAACCACGAGTGTTTATGGACTTAAAAGACAAACTACTGGTGTTCATCTGAACTTCTTTTAGATTTTCCAAGCCATCATAAAAAGAAGGAGCTGCAGCCTTTTTTACATCTTTCATGGTAAATCTTTCAATAGTTACTGGGGATTCTCTAACTCGCTCTGGAGTCCTGGAGGCAGAAACAACAATCTCATCTAGTTGTGTTTCTTTAATAGAATCTAAAACTTTTTTTTGAGCAAAAGTGATGCTGCAAAAAAACAAAGACAAAACAAGTAAATACGTTCTCATTTGGTTAAAATTTTTTTGGTTAATTACGACCAAAGTACAAATATTATTGAGATTAACAAAAAAAAGCGAGGTTTTTTCCTCGCTTTTGAAAATTATTTACTGAAATTTTATTATTCCACCGTGACTGATTTTGCCAAATTTCTAGGCTGATCTACATTACACCCTCTCATTACCGCTATATGATAAGACAACAATTGCAAAGGAATGGTGGTTATCAAAGGGGACAAAGCATCTGAAGTTTCGGGAATTTCGATGATATAATCCGCCAATTCACGAACTTGCGTATCACCTTTGGTTACCACGGCGACAATTATTCCGCTACGGGATTTAATTTCCTGAATGTTACTCACTATTTTGTCATAATGTCCTTGCTTTGGGGCAATAACAACTACGGGCATACGTTCGTCAATCAAGGCGATTGGACCGTGCTTCATTTCTGCGGCGGGATACCCCTCTGCATGAATATAAGAAATTTCTTTGAGTTTCAAGGCACCCTCTAGAGCAACAGGAAAGTTATACCCTCTGCCCAAATACAGGCAATTATGTGAATCTTTGAAAATTGCGGCAATTTCTTTTGCTTTGTCGTTGGTGTCCAAAGCCTCTTTTACCTTTTCAGGAATGATTTCCAACTCTTGTAAATACTTATGCAAATCCGTCTTAGATAGGGTTCCTTTGGCTTGTGCCAATCGCAAGGCCATCATCGTTAAAACTGTAATCTGTGTTGTAAATGCTTTGGTAGATGCCACGCCTATTTCGGGGCCAGCGTGGGTATAAGCTCCAGCATGGCTTTCTCTAGAAATGGATGAGCCAACTACGTTACAAACTCCAAAAACAAAGGCTCCTTTTTCTTTGGCTAATTTTATGGCTGCCATAGTATCGGCTGTTTCACCGGATTGTGAGATGGCGATTACTACATCTTTACTGCTTATTATCGGGTTTCTGTATCTAAACTCCGATGCATATTCTACCTCAACAGGAATTCGGGTAAATTCTTCAAAAATATACTCTGCTACCAAACCTGCGTGCCAAGAGGTGCCACAAGCGATAATAATGATTCTATCGGCGTGAAGAAATTTCTCTAAATTATCCTCAATTCCTGACATTTTAATTATCCCTTCGTTCGCATTAAGTCTGCCGCGATAGGTGTCTGTTATAACGCTAGGCTGTTCATAAATCTCTTTCAACATAAAGTGTTCGTAACCCCCTTTTTCAATCTGCTCCAAATTCATTTGAAGTTCTTGTATATATGGATCAACCAAAGAGTCGTCTTTTATCTTCCGAACTTTCATCGGTTTGTGCACCCTGATATTTGCCATTTCCCCGTCTTCTAAGTAAACGGCATTTGAAGTATATTCTATAAATGGCGAAGCATCGGATGCTATGAAATATTCCCCTTCGCCAATACCTATTGCCAATGGGCTTCCCAATCGGGCAACCACTATTTCATCTGGTGTTTTTCTATCAAAAACAGCTATGGCATAAGCCCCTACAACTTGATTTAAGGCAAGTTGAACCGCTTTCCCTAATGTTAGTTTTTCTTTAATCTGAATTTCTTCGATAAGATTAACCAACACTTCAGTATCAGTGTCGGAGTGAAAAACATAGCCTCTTTTTAGTAGTTCCTTTTTAAGTGGGGCATAGTTTTCAATAATTCCGTTATGAATTATCGCCAAATCTCCAGAATTGGATAGATGTGGATGAGAGTTTACATCGTTCGGAATTCCATGAGTGGCCCAACGTGTATGTCCCATTCCTATGGTTCCGTCAGTGTTATTTACTGTGGATTGCTCTTCAAGGTCTGAAACCTTCCCTTTTGTTTTTGAAAGTGTGATGTCGTTTCCGTCATATAGCATGACACCTGCACTATCATATCCTCTGTATTCGAGTCTTTTTAATCCTTTTATAACAATGGGATACGCTTCTCTGTAACCGATATATCCAACAATTCCACACATAATTTTGAGTTAATTAGGTTTTGTATAGTAAATTTCAAGTTTTAATCTTTTGTCAAAATTAGGGTCCCCTTCAGAAATGTTATTTCCAAATAAAATTGTCCCTAAAGGATTCATAACGCTAGCTGTTGGCGCAAAACTATTATTATCTTTAAATTTACTGAAAGCGGTAGTATTTATATCTTCTGTAACCACAACCCCTAATTTTACATTATTTTTTGTAGCATCATTGATGAGATTTCTAATATGATTTGTAATTCTGATGGTATAGGTTGATTTGGTTTTATTTAGAATACCGTCAAATAATAATTTTCCGTTTTTGGAAGAGGTTCCTGAAGTAAAATCGTTGTAATAATCAGATATAGGAAGATTATTGGTCATATCGTACAAATAAATTCGTTGCGGATTGGGACTGTCTCTCATTAAACTAGCGTCAATATGGAAAACAAGTTTAGCTTCGTTAATTAACCAATTATTGGCTCTAAGGGTTTCTAATTCCCCTGGAGTATCGAAAATACTAATTACAGCCATAGAACCCTCGCCTCCTTTTAAATACAATTTTTCATCCCCAAGCGAAGTATTTGCTGAACTTGTGGCTGAAGAAAATGCCGGTTTTGTATTATATTGTTCCAACAAACTTACAGTGTTTCCACTCAAGTTAAGAATTATAGATTTATCAACTCTTGTAGTTGTGGACGTAGTCACGCCAGCCAAAGTTGTAGTTGTAACAAGATCTTCTTTGTATTTAATGGTAATTACTCCTTTGGCAAAATTCATCATGGCCAAACTTCCGGAATCACTCCCCGAATTTTCCACTTTAAAATACAATCCTCTGAAATATTCTTTGAAAGCCTCGCTTGTAGCCAATTTTGCAGCTGCCGCATGCACTATTTTTGAATCAAAAAAACTGGTATTCAAATTTAATTGCATCCCCGGAGCCGTTCGCGTGGTGGTAACTACACTTGTGGTGGCATCCGTACTCGTAAATACATGTTCGGCAGAATCGAAGAAAAACTTATCATTTTGTTCTTTTTCGGTGCTTGCAAAATCATTTAAACGATTCCCGATTTTAAGATTCTCAAAATCCGCTTGATTGGTGTAATATTTTTGTGTGTTTTGAAAACCTCCAACAGGATCTAAATCCCGCATAAAATAGCCCGATTCATAGATGCTTAATTTGATCTTTGAGCCACTAACTCCATATATGGAATCCAGTTCGTAAACATGACTCCCATCGGTATTTGTTGTTTTCAAAGTACTATAATAGGGAATAGTCAAAACAACACTCTCTACCACCGGATTTGCTCCAATAGTTGGATTTAAAGAGGACAATGATACTTGTGTCGCAAAACTAGCCGTTGTTGTGCCAAAAGCAGGATTATCATAAATCCCTAGGGCATTTACGGGAAGATTATTAGATTGTATAGCCCCGATTTTTTGATTGTAAGCAACAACAGCAAGCGTTGTATCCTTTAAAGCAAAATTGTTTTGACCAATTAAATCGGCGCCAACTTCATTATACTCTTTATCACAGGAAACGAAAAAAATTACAATCGCAACGAATAGAATTTGCTTAAAAAAAGAATTATTGTACATATCTAAAAGGGGAAAAGTTTAATTTATAGAACGCTGTTTTTGTAGAAATCAGTATACGCTTCAGCAAATATTTCTTTCGGAGTGAAAGGTAAAAAAGGTTTTCCTGAAGATTCTATAAATTTTGTTAAACTTGAAGACACCTGCTCTGAAGCAATAATTACAGCATCCGAGTGATTGATGGTTGCTTTCATAATGCTTTCGTAATCAGGATTTTTAAGATCTAAAATTGCCTCATTAGGAATGCCGTCAAACAACACCTTATTAATCATTTCAATATTTAAAGTTCCTTCGAAAGACTGGCTATAAACGGAAGTAACTATCTTAGTTTCTGAAAACAAAGCCTCATTTTTGTAATAATGTTTTAAATAAACAGGCAACATGGCTGCCATCCATCCGTGAACATGAATAATATCCGGAACCCAATTGAGTTTTTTCACGGTTTCGACAACCCCTTTTGCAAAGAAAATGGCTCGCTCATCATTATCAGGAAACATAACGCCTTCTTCGTCGGTAAAAGTGGCTTTGCGTTTAAAATATTCGTCGTTGTCAATAAAGTAGACTTGTATTCTTTCTTTTGGAATGGAAGCCACTTTTATAATTAAAGGCATATCCAAGTCATTGACTACCAAATTCATCCCTGAAAGACGAATTACTTCGTGCAATTGATGCCTTCTTTCATTTATATTTCCATATCTTGGCATGAAAATTCGTAATTGCCCCCCCTGATTATTAATCATTTTTGGCGCCTCATAAGACATTGAAGACACCTCATTTTCAGCTAGATAAGGCACCACCTCAGATGATACATATAATATTCTCTTACCTTCCATATTGTAAATTACTTGATTAATTGGCAATTAAAACCACGCAAAATTACGAAAATTTATGCAGTTATGGACTAAAATATTATGTTTGCAGTTAATTTCAATAAAATAGCCATGCACATTTTCTATGGAAATGAAGCTTTAATAGCCTACTTAAAATCTATTAAAACCAGCCATTCCGCCATTGGATTTGTTCCAACTATGGGTGCTTTACACCAAGGGCATTTATCGTTGATGCAAAAATCATTGTCAGAAAATGAATGTACCGTTGTGAGTATTTTTGTGAATCCCACCCAATTCAATAATCCCGAAGACTTAGCAAAATATCCTAGGGCACTTGAAAATGATATAAAAAAAATTGCCGCATTAAGCCCTCAAATCATAGTATATGCACCCCCTATTGAGGATATCTATGTAGGAAAGCCTAGTTCACAATTCTTTGATTTTGACGGATTGGAAAACCAAATGGAAGGCAAATTCAGACCCGGACATTTGAATGGTGTTGGCACCATTGTAAAACGCCTATTTGAAATTGTAACCCCCACAAACGCTTATTTTGGAGAAAAAGATTTTCAGCAATTGCAAATTGTAAAAAAATTAGTTGCAAAAAACAATTTGAAAGTCACGATTAAAGGCTGCCCCATTTATAGAGAATCCAATAATTTAGCCATGAGTTCCCGGAACGAACTCTTAACCTCCGAAGAAAAAAAAGAGGCGTCCCTAATCTACAAAACGTTGGTTGGCGCTAAAGAAAAATTCGGCACAAATAGTGCTGCAATCGTCGCTAAATGGGTTCAAAAATCATTTGAAAAAAATCCACATTTCAAATTAGACTATTTTCAAATTGCTGATGAAGCAACGCTTTTGCCTTGTTTAAGAAAAAATAAATACAAGAAATATCGCGCTTTCATAGCCGTATTAGTCAACAAAGTTAGATTGATTGACACCATTTCATTAAATTAACTTACTTTTGCACAATGCAAATTCAAGTCGTAAAATCAAAAATTCACCGTGTTAAAGTAACCGGAGCCGATTTAAATTATATCGGTAGCATTACCATTGACGAAACTTTAATGGATGCTTCTAATATCATAGAAGGCGAGAAAGTATCAGTTGTAAATATCAACAATGGCGAACGTTTTGAAACTTACGTCATCAAAGGAATGAAAAATTCTGGAGAAATAACACTCAATGGGCCCGCGGCGAGAAAAGTGCAAAAAGACGATATTATTATCATCATTTCTTATGCTACTTTGGACTTTGAAGAAGCCAAAACTTTCAAGCCTTGGACTATTTTCCCGAATGAAAAAGACAATTCTTTGACTTAATGTTTTAATAATCCAATATTTGGATTTAACAAACGCTTCTTTGTTTTCCTAAATCTGTTATTTTTTTCCATTTCTGTTTTCAATAAAAACAAATAAAGTACTATATTGCTTCTCTATTTAGTACTGAAAATTCAGAAGAGTTTTAATATCAAAACTTACGAAAAAATGAAACACCTACTGCTATTCTTACTCTTTTCTTCAACTGTTTTTTCACAAAAAATTACAGAAACTTTTGTTTCAGCCAAATTGAACGAAAGCCGAGAAATTACAATTGGACTTCCTCCTTCCTATGAAAAAAATTCAAACAAACAATATCCAATACTCGTTTTACTTGACGGAGACTATTTATTTGATCCTTTTTTTGGAGCTTTAAACTATGGCGCATACTGGGATGATTTACCTGAAACAATTATTGTCGCCATAAGCCAAAACAAAAATGATGAACGAATAAATGACAGTAGTTATGACGATTTAAATAATGTGCCTACTGAAAAAGGAGCTCAGTTTTTCGAATTTATTGGCGGCGAATTGCTTCCGTACATTGAAGAAAAATATCGGGTTACCTCTTTCAGAATTATTGCGGGACATGACACAACGGCTGGATTTTTAAATTTTCATCTCTATAAAGACAACCCTATATTTAATGCTTATATTTCATTTAGTCCAGAACTCGCTCCAGAGATGGAGACACGAATTCCTGATTTGCTATCAAAACTCAAAAAACCTATTTTTTACTACCAATCCTCAGCAGATGGCGACACAAAAAACATTTTAGAATCAGTAAAAAAACTAGACACAAATATTAAAACAGCTCCTAATCCATTGATCAATTACAGATATGATGAATTTAAAGACACCTCTCATTATTCATCCGTTCTTTATGCAATTCCCAATGCTTTATATCAATTTTTCGATTGCTACAAGCCTATTTCTATAACAGAGTTTACCGAAAAAATTGCAGTACTTAAAAATGGATACGTGAAATATTTAACAACTAAATATGATGGAATTGAAAAAATTTTAGGCTTTAAAGTCTCTGTACGATACAGTGACTTTAAAGCCATTGAAGCTGCCATTTTAAAAAATAAAGCCTTTTCAGAATTAGACGATTTATCGCAAATTGCCAAAAAAAACTACCCAAGATCAATGCTTGCTGATTATGAATTGGGGTTGATGTATGAAAAATTGGGAGACACTAAAAAAGCCGCAAAATCCTATCAAAAAGCATCTCAACTTCACGAAATTGGGGACTTAACAAAAGATATGATGCTCGAAAAATATGATGAAATGCAAAGTCTAATGCCAAAAAAGAAATAATGTCCAAAGTAAAAACCTCCTTTTTTTGCCAAAACTGTGGCGCACAATATTCAAAATGGCAAGGCCAATGCAATTCCTGTAAAGAATGGAATACCATCGCCGAGGAAATCATTCAAAAAGAAGAAAAATTAGCTTGGAAAAGCGAATCTGTTTCTAATGCCAAAGCCCCAAGACCGTTACGAATAAACGAAATTGATTCTACTCAGGAAATCCGAATGGACACCACTGACGGCGAACTCAACAGAGTACTTGGTGGCGGCATTGTTCCAGGCTCCTTAATCCTTTTGGGCGGCGAACCTGGGATTGGAAAAAGCACCCTTTTACTTCAAATATCCTTAAAACTGCCTTACAAAACTTTGTATGTTTCGGGTGAAGAAAGCCAAAAGCAAATCAAAATGCGTGCCGAAAGAATAACGCCAAACGGCGACAATTGTTACATTCTTACGGAAACCAAAACTCAAAATATCTTCAAACAAATTGAAGCCATCGAACCCGAAATCGTCATCATCGATTCCATTCAAACGCTTCATACGGATTATATCGAATCGACACCGGGAAGCATTTCGCAAATTCGGGAAACCACCGCCGAACTGATAAAATTCGCCAAGGAAACCAATATCCCCGTGATTCTAATTGGACATATTACCAAGGACGGAAACATCGCCGGTCCCAAAATTCTGGAACACATGGTCGATACCGTCCTGCAATTCGAAGGCGACCGGAATCATGTGTATCGCATTTTGCGTTCCTTAAAAAACCGTTTTGGTTCTACTGCCGAAATCGGTATTTATGAAATGCTGGGTAACGGTTTGCGGGAAGTTTCCAACCCATCGGAAATATTGATTTCCCACAAAGACGAGGAATTATCAGGAACCGCAATCGCCTCGACTCTCGAAGGGATGCGTCCTTTGATGATTGAAATTCAATCCTTGGTGAGCACCGCGGTTTATGGAACTCCGCAACGCAGCACAACGGGCTACAACGCCAAAAGGTTGAATATGATTTTGGCGGTTTTAGAAAAAAGAGCCGGTTTTAGACTTGGCGCCAAAGATGTTTTCCTGAACATTACAGGTGGAATTTCCGTAGATGATCCTGCCATTGATTTGGCAGTTGTGGCTGCCATTTTATCCTCAAATGAAGATATTCCGGTAAATAAAGATTTTTGTTTTGCCGGCGAAGTGGGACTTTCAGGCGAAATACGTCCCGTAAATCGGGTGGACCAACGCATTCAAGAGGCAGAAAAATTAGGATTTTCGACCATTTTTGTATCCAAATACAATAAAATTGCTTTAAAAAATACTCTGATAAAAATCCGATTGGTGGCTAAAATCGAAGATGTGGCAAGCGAATTGTTTGGGTAAAATCTGTTTTTACTTAAACCGTTAATATTCAATTAAAAAGGATTTTTTATCCTAATAATTTTACTTGAATTTCATTATTTCTTCGTAAATTTAAGTATTCTTTTCTCCCATGAAAAGATTCCAGAAAATGAAACCGTCACGCCAAACAATGATCCATTTCTACCAGCAATTGGGTAAGCTATTCTACAGCCTTGCCTCCGTGGACAATAATGTCCACGAAGAAGAGATGGCGCAACTCAAGCAAATAGTTAAAAAAAAATGGCTCCCGCTTGAAAATTCTTTGAATGAATTTGGCGACGATGCCGCTTACCAAATCGAGATTGTTTTTGATTGGCTGGTCGAAAATGATTGGAACATTGGCAAAATTATTCCTGATTTTGAAATTTTCAAAAAAGAACACCCGCATTTGTTCACACCCCAAGTAAATGACCTAATCTTGAAAACCGCAAAGGCAATCACAAATTCCTTTTCGGGAAAAAATAAATCAGAATCGGTTTTGATTGATCAATTGAGAGGTGTTTTGTATCAAGAATATTAAAATCAATCATCATAAAAACCATCCTCAAAGAGACAGTACTATTTTAAAATAATTCGTTTTTAACACAAAAAATAAAGTCATGGAAAAACAAGTCGGCATCTGGATAGACAGTAAAAAGGCAATAATTATTAGTCTTAATGGTAAAAAAGAAGAAAGGATTACCGAAATAGATTCGGAAGTAGAAAACCCCGTTTATCACATCAAAGAAGGCAACAAGGGAACCTTCTCCGGAAGTCATCATAGTGACAGCGAAACGAAATTTGATAATCGGAAAAAAGAGGAACTGAATTATTATCTAAAATCAGTGATGAGCAATATCAAGGGTTCTGATTACTTATATATATTTGGCCCGGGTGAAACCAAATCAAAATTAGAGCAAAAAATACGGGATGAAAAATTACTTGGGAAAACCAACCTAAAAGCGGTTGAAACCTCGGCTAGTATGACCATAAATGAGATTGTTGCCAAGGTTAAGGATTTCTACAATCCTTTGGAGCGCCAAATTAATTTGGCCAAACAACGATAAATCTTAAAGCCATGACTAGTCCTAAATAATCGTTTTAGAGAATGTTATATTCTAAATTAAGTGCCTCGATTTGTTCTGGTCTACCCAAAACAATGATTTTAGAATTTGGCGCTACTTCTAAATCTTCCCCTGGATTTACTATATAGTCTCCATTTTCATCTTTATATCCAATAATCGCACAGCCTGTTTTTTTACGAAGATCTAAATCATTAATAGTATGTATTGTCTTTTTGCTTTTAAATTTTTCAATAGCAACTTCTTCTATATTAATATTTGATTTTCCAACTATGGACAAGTTGTCTATAAACTCCATTAATCCGGGCACAACCACTAAGGATGCCATGTGGTCACCACCCAATTTGTGGGGTAAAATAACATTGTTAGCCCCCGCAAATTTTAACTTATTATAAGATGATTCTAGAGAAGCTCGACTAATAATATTTATGTCTTTGTTGATCTGTCTTGTGGAGAGCACCACAAACAAATTATCAGCATCATCTGGCAATGCTGAAATAAAAGTGGAACCACGATCTATACCCGCTTGTAAAAGGACTTCATCTTCGTTGGCATTTCCAATAATATAAGGAATGTTGTCTAACTTCAACCTATCTTCTACCATTTTATTTTTTTCGATAACTACAAATAATCTTTGATATGCCATTAATTTTTTGACCACTTGTTTTCCATTTCTTCCATATCCACAAACCACTACATGATTTTTAAAACTATCAATCTTCTTTTGCATCTTTTTGATTTTTAATTCTTCAATATTATTTTTACTCAAAATATGTTCTGTAATGACCGAAATGGCGTAACCTACTATAACTACACTGGCGAATATTAAAAGTATAGTGAAAATTTTAGATTGATCGTCAAGGGGAACAACCTCGCCAAAACCCACCGTGGTCATTGTAATTACGGTCATATAAAGGGCGTCAATCCATGAATAGCCGGAAATTAATCTATAACCAACAATTCCAATGCTTAAAACCGAAATCAGCAAAAATACTGCGGTATGAATTTTACTTCTAATTATTTTTATATAAGGCAAAGTCATAAATTAAAAGTATAAAGGATATATCTCGTTAAACTAAAACTTTATTGAAAAACAAGGCGTTGTAAATTGCATTTATGTTGCAATTTAATACTTTGTTCATATAGTAAAAATTTTATAGTGAAAGTTTTATTAAAATTTTGAATTGTCATAGAAATATCGAATTCATTTATGAAAAAAGTATTTTTAATGTGCCTTTTTTTACTTTTCGCTATTGACCGTGATTCCAAATCAAATTTAATTTAGATTTGTAAAGTGCTTTTTTTAAATCACTCCTGTTTATGAAAACCCGAAAACAAAAAATAACTATAGCGATAAAAATAATTACCGCCTCACTTTTGGCAATAAGCATAGCTCTTTTTGTTTTTAGAGACACATTGTTACATCAAGCCATTGTAAGAGTTTCCAATAAAATGGAGCGAGACTACAACAGTTCTTTTTCGGTAAAAAAAGCCTCGTTTGCTGGCCTTACAGGAGTGAGTCTCTCTGATGTCGTATTGGTTCCGAAAAATGCTGATACGCTTTTTCGCATCCAAAAAATGAAAACCTGTGTCAATTTCTTTCAGCTGTTGATTGGAGATGTTCAATTGGGAAAATTAGAAATCGAGAATGGTTATGTGCAATTAGTCAAGAACAAAAACGGGAGAAATTTTGAGGCTTTCCTTAAAAAAGACGAAGCCACAACTAATCCTAACGAAAAAAGAGATTATGCCAAATTTGCTTACAGCATCATTTCGAAAGTGCTCAACTTGGTTCCAACCGATATGCAAATTGAAAACCTTTCGTTCCGGCTGAATGACAACGGAAATAAAACCACCCTAAATTTCCAAAACCTGCGATTGGTCAACCAGCAATTGGAAACTTCGATTAAAATTGAAACCAAAACTTTCACGCAGCGAATTCGAATCGAGGGTTTTGCAGATCCACGAAATAAAAAAGCCGATATTCGGGTCTTCAATAGGGATTCCGGCGCCATTAAAATGCCTTATATTGAGGAGCGATTTGGCCTGAAATCAAGCTTAGATTCCATCCATTTGAGTTTTCAAAACATAGACAAAATAGGAGGGGAATTGCATATTGACGGCTCTGTTTCCATTGCCAATTTAATGATCAACCATGCGAAAATCGCCAGAAGAGACGTGGTACTAAAAAATGCGCGGTTTGAGTATCGATTCCTTTTGGGTTCTGATTTTGTTTCGATTGACAGCAGTTCAACGATACAACTCAACAAAATAAAATTCCATCCGTATCTGGCTTACGAAACCCAAGAAGATACCATTTACAAACTAAAAGTTTCGATTCCCAAAATGAAAGCCCAGGATTTTATTGCCTCATTACCTGATGGTTTGTTCACTCATTTTCAAGGAATGCAAACCGAAGGCAACTTCGAATACAAGTTGGATTATAGGTTCAATAAAAACAAACCCAGTCAACTGGTTTTTGACAGCAATTTGAAGAAAGATAACCTGAGAATCACCAAGTACGGCGAGGCCAACCTCAACAAAATCAACAGTGAATTCGTCTATCGGGCCATTATAAATAATATGCCCCAACGCCCTATATTAGTGGGTGCTGAAAATCCAAATTACACCCCTTTGGCCCAAGTTTCAACCTATTTACAAAAAAGCGTTTTGACCTCTGAGGACCCCTCCTTTTTCTCACATCGAGGCTTTATCAATGAAGCATTCAAACAATCGATTCTTAAAAACATTCGAACCAAGAAATTTTCTCGAGGTGCCAGCACATTAAGCATGCAATTAATCAAAAACGTGTTTCTCACCCGCGAAAAAACCGTGTCTAGAAAATTGGAAGAAATTTTATTGGTTTACATTCTTGAAAATAACCGAATCGCCAGCAAAGAAAGAATGCTTGAGGTCTATTTCAACATTATCGAATGGGGTCCAAATGTATACGGGATTG
Organism: uncultured Flavobacterium sp.; assembly: GCA_964535705.1. GTDB lineage: Bacteria > Bacteroidota > Bacteroidia > Flavobacteriales > Flavobacteriaceae > Flavobacterium. Next base: position 30,993 of record CAZHVE010000006.1, on the reverse strand, counting down.
GCGAAGCGGCGCAGTTTTACTTCCAGAAAAAACCATCCAATTTGACTTTGCAAGAATGTCTGTTTCTGGCCACCATCATTCCAAAACCAAGGAAATTTATGTGGCAGTTTGACACCGAAGGAAGGCTAAAATCGTTTGCCAGCCAACAACAAAAATTCTTGGGTAATTTGATGTTACGGAGGGGACTTTTAACTCCCGAAGATACTATTGGACAATCTATCCCGCTGCAACTTACAGGAAGTGCCCACTCGCTTTTGAAATTAAAAGTGCAAGACTCCATTGCTGTGGATTCCCTGGAGGTGGAAGAGCCGTTTGGGTTTTAAGGTGCCGGATCCGGAATTATGGCCTGAACTGCATTGATTTCCTTCAATATTTCATCCGATAAAACCACATCAATCGTGGCCATGTTCTCCTTTAGTTGTTCCATTGTAGTGGCGCCAATTATGGTGCTAGTCACAAATGGCTGTTGGCTTACAAAAGCCAAAGACAACTCCGTCAAGGTCAAGCTATTTTTATGAGCAATTCCTTGGTACAATCGAGTGGCTTCGGCACATTGTGCGCTATTGTATCTTGCCAATTGAGGAAACAAACGCAGTCTTGTATTGGGCAGACTTTCGCCCGATAAATATTTCCCCGATAATATACCAAAAGCCAAGGGTGAATAAGCCAATAAACCTATATTTTCTCGCATGCAAATTTCGGATGAACCGCTTTCAAATAACCTACTCAACAAGGAATACGGATTTTGGATGGTTTTTATTCTAGGCAAATTGTGGTATTTGCTTTCCTCTATAAAACGCATCATCCCCCAAGGCGTTTCGTTTGAAAGCCCAATATGGTTAATTTTTCCTTGTTTGATAAAACTATCTAAAGTTTCCAGTACGGAATGAATATTGTCTTCCCAAGCATCATCTTGGACTTTAAATCCGCGTTGACCAAAAAAATTAGCCTTGCGTTCCGGCCAATGCAATTGATACAAATCAATATAATCGGTTTGCAAGCGAGTCAAACTTTTGTCTATGGACAAGGCAATACTTGCAGGAGAAAAATCCATATTTTCTCTGATATAGGACAATCCCGGATTAGGACCGGCAATTTTTGAAGCCAAAACTATTTCTTCCCTTTTACCCGTCTTTTTAAACCAAGTTCCTATTATTTTCTCGGTGCTACCATAGGTTTCCTTGCGTCCCGGAACAGAATACATTTCGGCGGTGTCAAAAAAATTGACTCCTTTTTCGAATGCATAATCCATTTGAGCGTGACCCTCAGCTTCGGTGTTTTGTTCTCCAAAAGTCATCGTGCCAAGGCAAATTTTGCTGATTTTTAAATCGGTATTGGGTAAGATAGTGTATTTCATAAGTCGTAAAGTCGTAAAGTCGGAAGTCATAAAGATAATTCTTTATGACTTTATGACTTCCGACTTTGAATAAAAAAGTTAATTGATATCCTTCAGCATTTCGGCAATTGCGTCTAATCTTGGCGTCAGAATAATTTCGATTCTACGGTTTTTGGCTTTTCCTTCCGCTGTGGCATTGCTTCCCAAAGGAGAAAATTCACCTCTACCGGCTGCGGTTAGATTTTGCTTATTGATGCTTTTGTTTTCACTCAAAATAGCCACAATTGCGGTGGCTCTTTTAGTCGACAAATCCCAGTTATCGGCAATGGGTCCAGAACCTGCATAAGGATCATCATCCGTGTGTCCTTCGATTAAGACAGATATATCCGGGTTGTCGCCCAATACTTTTCCCACTTCGACAACGGCTGTTTTACCTTCAGAATTAACTGCCCAACTTCCCGATTTGAAAAGCAATTTATTTTCCATGGAAACATATACCTTGCCGTTTTTTTGCTCCACCGTCAGCCCTTTTCCTTCAAAACCATTCAAGGCATTCGAAAGCGTTTCTTTGAGTATTCGCATACTGGCTTCTTTGGCGGCTATCAAAGCTTCCAATTCGCTTAATCTTTTTCCACTTGCATCTAAACGTTCTTGTTCTAATGCCAATGCTTTTCCTTTGGCTTCCAACTGTTCTAATAATTCCCTATTTTTAGCCAAATTAGCTTTCAAAGTTTCATTGCTATTTTTTTCCAAAGTGGTATACGAATCCTGCAAAACATCCATTTTCTTGTTTAAAGCAGCATAATCAGCTTGTAATTTTTCTCGTTCGGATTTTATTTTTTCCAACTCTTTATTTTGGGCATCACGATCTAATTCGAGTTGACTTTTGGCTTTTAATAAATCGTCGTTTTCGTCCGATAAACTCCTGTTTTCTTTTTTTAAATCGGCATATTTACCTTCTAAATCAGTGTATATTTTCTTAGAAACACATGAAGTTGAAAGTGCAATTATCAGCAATCCGAAGGAAATTTTTTTTATCATTTTATTACCATTTAATGTTATTTGGAACTATTTTATTCTATTTCAACCAATATCGGACAATGGTCAGAATGTTTGGCTTCGTTTAATATAACGGCTCTTTTTAGTTTTTGTTTCAAAGGCGCGCTAACCAAACAATAATCAATGCGCCAGCCCTTGTTTTGACTTCTGGCAGTAGGCACTCGAACAGTCCACCACGTATAATTGTCGGGTTCTTTATTAAAAAATCGAAAGCTATCGATAAATCCATTTTTCATAAAAGCGTCGAGCCATGCTCTTTCTTCGGGTAAAAATCCCGAAACTTTTTTATTTCGAATGGGATCATGAATATCAATTGCCTCATGGCAAATGTTATAATCGCCACAAATCACCAAATTTGGAATTTCTTTTTTCAGTTCGCTAATATAATTTTGAAAGTCATCCATGTACATAAACTTATGGTCTAATCTTTCACTATTGGTTCCTGATGGCAGGTATAAACTCATCACCGAAAAGTCGTTAAAATCAACACGGATATTTCTTCCTTCAAAATCCATATGAGTGATTCCAGTTCCAAAAACCACATTATTGGGTTTTATTTTGGATAAAATGGCCACACCACTATACCCTTTTTTGGTAGCGGGAAACCAATAATGAAAAGGATAACCGGCAAGTTCAAAATCTAATGTTGGGATTTGATCTGGTGTGGCTTTGATTTCCTGAAGGCAAATTAAATCCGGGTTTGCTTGTTGTAACCAGTCTATAAATCCTTTAGAAATAGCAGATCTAATCCCGTTTACGTTATAGGAAATGATTTTCATTGCATTTTTTTTGTGTTCCAAAAGTAATAAAAACTTCAAAGAATGATGGCCAAAAAGAAAGAAAATGGAGTTTTTTGCTATCTTTGTTTTTCGCTCAATAAACAAAATTACATGGGTTTAGTTACTGCTAAAGAAGTTGCAAAAGTAATAAAAGTGGATAAGTATGGAATTCTAGGTACTTTTTCAGGATGGTTGCTTATGAAAATGTTAAGAATTTCCACTTTAAATAAAGTATACAATAGAACCAACCATTTAAAAGATGTCGATTTCTTGAATGCCATACTAGAGGATTTGCAAATCAATTTCGAAATTCCAGAAGCAGATTTAAAACGTTTGCCTAAAGAAGGGGCTTATATAACCATTTCAAACCATCCTTTGGGAGGAATTGACGGCGTTTTGCTGTTGAAATTAATGCTCGAAAGAGAGCCTAATTTCAAAATCATTGCTAATTTCCTTTTACATAGAATTGAGCCTCTTAAAAAATACATCATGCCTGTGAATCCTTTCGAAAACCACAAAGACGCTAAGTCAAGCGTGGTGGGAATCAAGGAAACACTTCGTCATTTAAGCGACGGAAAACCATTAGGAATGTTTCCTGCGGGGGAAGTCTCTACCTATAAAGACGGAAAACTAGTCGTGGATAAAGCCTGGGAAGAAGGAGCAATTAAAGTAATTAGAAAAGCACAAGTCCCTGTTGTTCCCATTTATTTTCACGCCAAAAACAGTTGGTTGTTTTATATGCTTTCTAAAATTAGTGATACAATGCGGACTGCAAAACTACCTTCGGAAGTATTCAGCCAAAAAAATAGGATTATAAAAGTGCGAATCGGAAAACCGATTTCAGTGGCAGAGCAAAACGAATACTCCTCTATTGAGGACTTTTCGGATTTTTTGAGGCGAAAAACTTATATGCTCGCCAATACTTTCGAAAAGGAAACGCCCTTTTTACAAACCCCAACTTTAAAACTTCCGAAAAATCCAAAGACAATTGTTACCCCCGCTTGTCAAGAAAGTATGATTAAGGAAGTGGATGCTTTGAGAGAAAATGATTGTCGATTATTGCAAAGTAAGAATTATGAGGTGTTTTTTGCCAAAGCCAAAGTCATTCCAAATGTGCTCCACGAGATAGGCCGATTACGAGAAATTACTTTTAGAGAAGTGGGCGAAGGAACCAACGAATCTATTGATATTGACACTTTCGACAAACATTATCGGCATATGTTTTTATGGGATGACGATGCCAAGAAAATAGCGGGTGCCTATAGGATGGGCTTAGGAGCCGAAATTTTTCCAGAATATGGAATTGAAGGCTTTTACCTGAATGACCTTTTCCGATTTGAACCAGAGTTGCATGACATGCTTCATAAATCCATTGAAATGGGGCGAGCCTTTATCATTAAAGAGTACCAACAAAAACCAATGCCGCTTTTTCTGCTTTGGAAAGGAATCATTCACGTTACCTTGCGTTATCCTGAGCATAAATTCCTGCTAGGCGGAGTGAGTATCAGCAATCAATTTTCTGATTTTTCAAAATCGTTGATGATTGAATTTATGAAATCGAATTTTTATGATCCTTATATCGCTCAATACATTCATCCCAAAAAAGCATTTAAAGTAAAACTAAAAGATGCCGATAAAGACTTTATATTTGATGAAGCAGAAGCCGATTTGAATAAATTTGACAAAATTATCGACGAACTCGAACCCGGTTCTTTGCGATTACCAGTCTTGATAAAAAAATACATTAAACAAAATGCCCGAGTGGTTGCATTTAATGTGGACCCTTTATTTAATAATGCGATTGATGGCTTGATGTACATCCGAATATCGGATATTCCGGACAGCACCGTAAAACCAGTGATGGAAGAATTTCAGGCAGAATTGGAAAGAAAATTATCCGAAAAAGAATAATCACATTCCCTTATTGTTGTTAGATGAAAAAAGCCCCGTTTCTAAATAGAAATGGGGCTTTTCCTTTATTAAAACCACCCTTTTTTGTTTGCTTGATAGGTCTCGTAAAACTCTTGGTCTGATTTTGTTAGGTAAATTATCCCTTCGATAAGCCCTAAAACACTGGTTATTACACCGCAAGTACAAAGACTAATTACCAGCCATATTATACCCTCATTTGTGTACCCTAAAAGAAATTTATGAATTCCTAAAGGTCCCAAAAGTATCGCTAGAAGTCCCGCGGCAATCTTTTTATTGTCTTGCTGGATAGGTCTGGGAGTGTTCCATTCTTCGTGTTTTGAGTTTTCCATAGATTGATAATTAATTGATTAGGGTAAAATTATGAAATAATTATTGAAAAATCGTATCATTTAGTTTTCAACCGTATGAAATTTAATTTGAAAAATATTTCGTTTTTATTTTGTCTACAATAACTTGTGCCAATCGTTCATGACTTTCAAATGTCCAGCCCGCAATATGTGGACTGAGAATTACTTTTTTGGAATTCAATAGATACTCGAAGGCTTCGGATGTTTTTTTGTCTTGAAAAAGGGTTTCAAAAGACCGTTTTTCATATTCCAAAACATCCAAACCAGCACCAATAATTTTTCTAGACTGCATCGCTGCAACCAAGTCTGATGTGACAATATTCTTCCCTCTTGAAGTGTTGATGATCCAAAATGGCTTTGTAAAGGCATGGATGAAATGAACATCTACCATCTTATCCGTTTCTGGTGTCCAAGGAATGTGCAAACTGAGTACATCTGTTCTTTTTTGTAATTCTTCTAGCGAAACTTGCCTAGCATTGCTATCGCCAACGTTTTCCTGAATATCATAACACAACACTTCTACGTCAAAACCCCGAAGTTTTTTAGCGAAGGATTTTCCCATATTCCCATAACCGATGATGCCCACGGTTTTCCCGTCGAGTTCATGGCCACGGTTGCTTTCACGGTTCCAATGTCCTGATTTTATTTCGCAATCTGCAACATTCAAATTATTGAAAAGAGATAAAATCATGCCCAAGGTGTGTTCGGCAACGGCGTTTCTATTGCCTTCTGGAGCAGCAATGAGTTGGATGTTTTTAGATAATGCATACTCACAATCGATACTTTCCAATCCTGCGCCCACTCTGGCAATGAATTGCAAATTAATAGCTTTGTCTAAAAATGTTTTGTCAATTTTGAACCGGCTACGGATGACGATGCCCTGATAATCATGGATTTTTGCTTCAATTTCTTCTTTAGACGAGTTGAAATCTTCGTGATTTATAAACCCTAGTTCCTGCAATTGCTCCATTAGTAAAGGATGATTGTTGTCGATGTGGAGGATTTTTAGTGCTGTGTTCAAAATATTTGATTCTTGAATGTAGATTAGCGATTCTTGATTGCAGATTTGGTGTTGATAAATAAAATTTATTCGATTTTAAAAAACTTACATATCTGAAATCTAAAATCTGCAATCTTTTTATCCCTTGATTTTTTTCAAAGCCGCTTTAATTCCACGAACCAATGAAGAACTGAATCCGTGTGTTTCCATTTCGCTTAAACCCGCAATAGTACAACCTTGAGGCGTTGTAACTCGGTCTATTAATTGTTCTGGATGTGTGTTTTCTTCTAAAATCATTTCGGCAGCCCCTTTTACGGTTTGGGCTGAAATAGCCAAAGCGGTTTGCCAGTCAAACCCGATTTCGATCCCTGCTTGCATCGAGGCGCGAATGTAGCGCAAGGCAAAAGCGGTTCCACTTGCCGCTAAAACCGTAGCCGCGTCCATCAATTTTTCGTCAATAATAGGCGCTGTTCCCAAATCTTGGAAAAGAGCCACCACACTTTGTGCTTCCGCTTTATGTTTTTCGTTAAACGCAATACAAGTCGCCGAGGCGCCAAATTGAGCCGCAATATTAGGCATGATTCGAATGGCGCTATTAGAGTCGCCTATCTTTTTTTGTAAATTTTCAATCGACAAACCACTTACTGCTGAAGCAATTACTTTATTGGAAATTAAAGGTAGGATCTCGGCCAAAACGGTATCCACCTGATAAGGTTTTATGGTAAGAATAATGACATCCGCTTCTTGTATTCCGTGCTTGTTATCCGTTGAAACGGTAACGCCTAATTTTTCCAAATGCTTAATACTTGCCGTGTTTCTTCTTGTAACGGTAACGTGATTTTGTTTCGAAAATTTTGCGATTCCTAGAGCTATTGAAACACCGAGGTTTCCTCCACCTATAATATGTACTTTCATTTTGTATATGTATTAAAAACCTAAAATCAATCTGGCTATTGTAAAATAAATTAGAATTCCGAAAATATCATTACTAGTGGTTATGAATGGTCCTGTGGCAAGTGCCGGGTCAATTCCGAATTTATCCAACAATAATGGAACAAATGTCCCGATGAGCGATGCAATAATAATTACTGAAATTAAAGCGATAGTAACAATTATTCCAATTATAAATTCAACATCTAAAAGAAAATGGCTCCCCAAAAATAAAATGGTGGCCAGAATAAATCCGTTTAGTAAACTTAATGAAACTTCCTTTATCAATCGATTGAATAAAGAGCCGCTTAGGGAATCATTAGCCAAACCTTGTACAATAATTGCCGAAGATTGCACACCGACATTTCCTGCCATTGCCGCAATTAGGGGCATAAAAAAAAATAAACTGCCGTGTTCCTTCATAGCACCGCCAAATAATTCGAGTACCTTAACAGAAATTAATCCTCCCAAAAGAGCCAAAACTAACCAAGGCAAACGCGCTTTTGTCAACTCCAAAATGCTGTCATCTGCTTCTACGTCTTGAGAAATCCCCGCTGCTAATTGATAATCTTGATCGGCTTCATCCTTGATTACGTCCACGATGTCGTCGATGGTAATTCGCCCAACCAATCTTCCCAATTCATCAATAACCGGAATGGCTTCCAAATCGTATTTTTGCATAATACGGGCAACCTCAACATCTTCGACATCGACATTTACCCAATTTAATTTCTTGATGTATACTTCGCTAATCGGTGTTTTTGCAGCTGTTGTCAACAAATCCTTTAACGACAAACGCCCTAAAAGTCGGTCTTCGTCATCAACCACATAAATAGAATGCACTCTCGAAATGTTTTCGGCTTGAATTCGCATTTGCTTGATACAAGTAAAAACATTCCAATTTTCATTCACTTTCACCAACTCCTTATGCATAATTCCACCCGCAGTATCCTCTTTGTAACGCAACAAATCGACAATATCCTTGGCGTGTTCCACATCCTGGAGCTCGGAGATTACTTCTTGCTTTTTGCTTTGTGAGAGTTCGGCAATAATATCCGCCGCGTCATTGGTTTCAAGTTCGTCAAGTTCTTCCGCGATTTCTTTTGGCGAAAGCCTACTCAATATTTTTTCGCGCAAATCATCCTCTAATTCCAGAAGAATTTCGGCTGTTTTTTCGCTATCTAAAACCTTGAAAATGTAGGTTGCTTCATCAAAATCAAGCTCGTCAAGAATTTCTGCAATATCAGCGTGGTGCAAGTCATTCAACAAAACGCCCAGTTGTTGGTCGTCTTTATTTTGAATAAATTGCTCTAATTCTTGGATTAGCTCTTTGCTGATTTTAAATTCCATCGGCCTCTATTTTTTGGGTAAGCGCTATAAATTGTTCTACGTTAAGTTGTTCCGGACGCAGATTAAAAACAGCATCTTCTTTTAAACTATCGGACAAATTTAATGTTTTTAAACTATTTCTCAGTGTTTTTCTTCTTTGCTGGAAAGCGGTCTTCACCACCGTGAAAAACAACTTTTCGCCACAAGGCAAACTGTAATCTTGCTTTCTACGCAAACGCAACACCCCAGATTTTACTTTTGGTGGTGGAATAAATACATTTTCATCAACCGTAAACAAATATTCGGCATCGTAAAAAGCCTGAACCAAGACGGATAAAATTCCATAGGCTTTGGTTCCCTTTCTTTCGCAAATACGTTCGGCCACTTCTTTCTGGAACATTCCGGCAAATTCCGGAATTTGGTCTCGGTATTCCAACGCCTTAAATACTATTTGCGTCGAAATATTGTATGGAAAATTCCCGATGATAGCAAACTGTTTTCCCTCAAAAACTTCGTTGATGTTGTATTTCAAGAAATCTTTAGAGATGATTTTGCCATGTAACTTCGGATAATTGGTGTCCAAATATTCAACCGATTCGGAGTCGATTTCGATAACGTAAGTGTTGATAGGTTTTTCTAACAAATACTTAGTCAAAACGCCCATTCCCGGTCCTATTTCTAACACATCATTATAGCCTTCGAGATTCAAAGTATCCGCAATTGCCTTGGCGATGCTTTCATCTTTCAAGAAATGTTGTCCGAGGTGTTTTTTAGCTTTTACTTTTTCCATACTATTTTTTTAACCGCAAAGACGCGAAGGCGCAAAAGTTATCTATTGATTGTTATTCTATAATTCTAATGTTGTATTCAAATGGGACACAGATGACGCAGATTTTACTGATCGTCACGGATTTTTTTATGAATATCAATATTAAAGATCTGTTCAATCCGTGTTATCTGTGGCTAATTATTTCCCAACAGAACACTTTTTAATGTTCCGAAATCACTTCCAACTCGGTTCTAAATGTAAGCATTTTGTCTCCAAATAATTTTACTCCTTCTTCACGTAAAGCAGGAGCCTCTTCTTGGTAATATTTTTCTAAAGTTGCTTTGCTATCTGTTGTGTATTGAACAGAATAGGTTGTCCCTCCCATTTCTTCTTCAATTAAAACCCTTACCATTCTTGCCGATGAGAATTTTCCCGTGGCCAGCATTTCAGGGATGTGTTTGTGTTGCATCCAAATCATCCATTGGTCGTGGACGCTTTCGTGTATGTTTGTGGTGATATTGTAAATAATCATTTAAGGTCTTGGGTATTAGGTACTGGGTTTTGGCTCAAAAAAACCCTCGTTTCAAATCACAATTCTTTGTCTCCCCGCAATTGCCTGTATTTTTTTCGAGCATCAATAAAGTAAATACTGTCTTGATAATTAAAAATTATTTTCTCGTACAATGGCTTTGCCTTTTCGGGTTGTTGTAACTTATTGTTTTCAATTTCTGCCGAAAAATACAAGGCTTCATCAATGTAAATTCCGTCAGCGTGTTGCGCTATGATATTCTGATATTGGCTTAAGGCCAAATCATAGTCTCCTTGTTTTTCGTAAATTCTTCCCAATCGCAATAGAGTCACCGCTTCAATTTGCTTTGCCTGTTCGGGCGTAGCCCTCGAGTCCTGCCCTTTGAAGCTTTTCAAAATTGATTGAAACTGTGCAATCGATTCCTGATTTCTGTTTTGATATAACAAATAATCGCCTTTGGCAAATTGTTTCAGGGCGGTTTGGGTCGAATCGGCAACGGTATTGTCGCTGATTAAAAGGAAATATTCCAAGGCATCATTGGCAATCAATTGTGTACTGGCGGATTTTAATTCCTTGAACTGTTTCAAAGCCCATACAAAATCTCCCTGAAAATAACTGGTTTTTGCGGCTTTCAAACTCGCTTCGTGCGCCACTTCATCGTTTTTTAAATCTTCTTCAATTTGAGAATAATAAAGCAATGCCTGATTGAATTTTTCTTCGAAAAGCAAAATATCTGCCAACTCCATTTTGGTCTGAGCCACTTCATAAGGATTCAATTGCAACTCAAGTGCTTTCTTGATTATGGATTTCCCTTCCTCTGGTTTTCGCAAATTAAACGCCACGAAATGCGCCTGAATCAACTGCAAAGATAAGGTGGTGGGACTTGTTTCATACTCAGCCAATAAACTAATTAATTCTGTATTGATGGCTACAAAGTCCTTTTCCTGAGCCTTTTCAATTTTCATTTTTAATAAGTAGGAATGAGCTTGGATGATCAACTCTAAATCATTCGTGTTTTCCAATACAAATCCCAAAATTTCCTTGGCTGTTTCGTGATCCTGCTCTTCAATGGCAAGTTGCCCTAAACTCACAATGCTGGATAGCGATTCCGGACTACGTTTATAAATTGATTTTTCTTGGATAAAAGCCTTGCCAAATTCTTTTTGCTGAACATAAAACCAACTCAAATAATGGTTCCAAAAAACGTCTTGGTCTTTTTGTGTCCTTGAAATTATTGCCTTGCGCAAAGTTTCATTAAAATTGGCATCGCCATCTTCAACCATAAAACGAGCCAATTGATTTTGAATCAAAATCGAATTTTGGGGATTGGCGTAGGCTTCACTAAGAAAGGTTGAAATCATCATTTCGGTATTGCCCAGTTGACCGTAAAGCAGGGCGATTTGATAATTGAAATTAAAAGTCGGAACCAGAGTTACAGCCGTTTGGTAGGATTTCAAAGCATAATCCAACAAGACTTTTTTCTCGAAAGAATTTGAAATGTTGTACACTTCATTTGGATTTTTCCTGATTCGGTCGATTGCTTGGTCATAATACTTTTTAGCGGAATCCTCCTTCTTTTGCAACTGGAAATTATAACCCAATTCCACCAAAATATTGGCTTGCTTGTATTTGTCCAATCGGGCTTGAATGGCTTTTTCGGCAACGTCAAATTGCTGTAATTGCTGGTAACACTCAATTGTTTTTTGAAAATACTGCGGATTTTGAGGTGTTGATTTTACTAATTCTTCGAAACTGATTCGTGCTTTCTCAAAATCGCCTTTGTCGAAATAATACTGCGCCAACTGCTCGTTTTGCGAAAAACAAGCCAAGGAGAAAAACAGAGTGATATGTAGAATTAAGTGTTTCATTCGAAAAGTGTTCAATGTTCAGTTCTTTTATTATTCAGTAAACGTACTCAAAAAATAAATGTTCAACTTTTAATACCTAAAAAAATTATAATCGAATCACAATCTTTCTAAATAATTGTTATTGTTGACTATTCCTATCTGATTACTAAAAACGGAACACGGAACACTAATTTATTATATCAAACCCGCAATACGGACGCAAAACTTCAGGAATTACGATGCCTCCCGCGGTTTGGTAATTTTCCAAAATTCCTGCCAAAACCCTTGGTAAAGCCAATGAACTTCCGTTCAAAGTGTGTGCCAATTGGTTTTTCCCGTCTTTGTCCTTGAAACGCAATTTCAAACGATTCGCTTGAAAAGTCTCAAAATTAGAAACCGAACTGATTTCTAACCAACGTTCCTGCGCCGTTGAATAAACCTCAAAATCATACGTCAAAGCCGATGTAAAACCCATATCGCCGCCACAAAGACGCAAGATTCTGTAAGGTAATTTCAGCTCTTGAAGGATGTTTTTTACGTGAGCGACCATTCCTTCCAAGGCTTCATACGATTTATCTGGATGTTCCACTCGCACGATTTCTACTTTGTCAAATTGGTGCAAACGGTTCAATCCTCGAACGTGAGCCCCATAAGAACCCGCTTCCCGACGAAAGCAAGGCGTGTAAGCCGTAGTTAAAATCGGCAATTCGTTTTCAGCTAAAATTACATCCCGAAACAAATTGGTTACTGGAACTTCCGCGGTTGGAATCAAATATAGATTATCGGCGGCATCGTGGTACATTTGTCCTTCTTTGTCAGGCAATTGTCCCGTTCCATAAGCCGAAGCTTCATTGACCATATGCGGAACCTGAACTTCATTGTAACCTGCAGCCGTGTTTTTATCCAGAAAATAATTGATTAATGCCCGTTGTAACTTGGCTCCTTTTCCTTTGTAAACCGGAAATCCCGCGCCAGTAATTTTGTTTCCTAATTCGAAATCGATGATGTCGTATTTTTTTACCAATTCCCAATGCGGTTGCGCTCCTTCATGCAAAACTGGGATATCGCCTTCTTCGAAAACGTTTAGGTTTTCCTCGGGCGTTTTTCCTTCAGGTACACTGTCGGCTGGAAGATTGGGTAAAGTATATAGTTTTTCTAAAAGTTCAGCGGCCAGCTGGTCAGCAGTTTCAGACAATTCTTTACTCTTTTCTTTTAACAAAACTGTTTTTTCTTTAAGAATAGCTGCTTTTGATTTTTCGCCATTTTTCATCAATTCGCCAATGTCCTTTGATAATTTATTAGATTCAGATAAAATTCCGTCCAACTCCACTTGTGTGGCGCGACGGCGCTCATCCAGTTGCACCACTTCTTGAACAACTGTGGTGGCATCCATATTTCTTTTTGCCAAAGCGGCGATTACTTTTTCCTGATTCTCTCTAATAAATGCGATTTGTAACATATCCTGATTTTTTAAACGCTACCTTTTATAATAACGGTAGCAAATTTAAGGAAATGTTTGTTAGAAATGAGACAAAGTTTTTGAGATTTCGAATCCAAAGCTTCCAGCCTTCATAAGGCTATAAGCTTTTGAAAAATTCTGCTTTTTGAATGAAAAATTGGCATTGTTAACGAGATTCCTAGCCCCGATTGCCACGTTCCTAACAATGACAAATAATAATTACTTATTTTTGCACTTCATTAAATTCTATTATGTTACAGAATCCAAAAAGATATACCATTACGGCGGCGTTGCCCTATACAAACGGACCCATTCATATTGGGCATTTGGCGGGGGTATATGTGCCCTCGGATATTTATTCTCGTTATTTAAGATTGCAAGGAAGAGACGTTTTGTTTGTGTGCGGAAGCGATGAACACGGCGTGGCGATTTCGATGAAGGCCAAAAAAGAAGGAGTTACACCTCAGGAAGTAATTGATAAATACGATGGAATTATCCGGAAATCGTTCTCGGATTTTGGGATTTCGTTTGACAATTATTCGAGAACTTCGGCCAAGATTCATCACGAAACGGCCTCTGAATTTTTTAGAACGTTATATGATAAAGGTGATTTTATCGAGGAAGTGACCGAGCAATTGTATGATGCAAAGGCTGACCAATTTTTGGCAGACCGTTTTGTTGTTGGGACTTGCCCACGCTGCAGTAATGAAGAAGCGTATGGTGACCAATGCGAAAAATGCGGTTCGACGCTAAATGCCACGGATTTAATCAATCCAAAATCGACCATTACGGGAGAAACCCCGATTATGAAATCGACGAAACACTGGTTTTTGCCTTTGGATCGTTATGAAGATTTCTTGAAAGAATGGATTCTTGTTGGCCATAAAAATGACTGGAAACCCAATGTTTACGGGCAAGTAAAATCCTGGATTGACGGCGGATTGGAGCCTCGTGCGGTAACTCGTGACCTCGATTGGGGAATTGACGTTCCGGTTGAAGGTGCCGAAGGAAAAAAATTATACGTTTGGTTTGACGCGCCAATAGGCTACATTTCATCTACGAAAGAATGGGCCCAAAGAGAAGGAAAAGATTGGACGCCGTACTGGAAAGATCAAGACACAAAATTGGTTCACTTCATCGGGAAAGACAATATTGTGTTCCATTGCATCATTTTTCCTGCGATGTTGAAAGCCGAAGGAAGTTATATTTTGCCGGATAATGTGCCTGCCAATGAGTTCTTGAACTTGGAAGGAAATAAATTATCGACTTCTAAAAATTGGGCGGTCTGGTTGCACGAGTATTTGGAAGAATTCCCGAATCAACAAGATGTTTTACGTTATGCGTTAACATCGAATGCGCCAGAAACGAAGGATAATGATTTTACTTGGAGAGACTTTCAGGCGAGAAACAACAATGAATTGGTGGCGATTTTTGGAAATTTCATCAATCGCGTGGTGGTGTTGACCAACAAATATTACGAGGGAATTGTTCCAAGTCCAAATGAATTTTCTGAAGTAGATACGGCGACTTTGACCGAATTGAAAGCGTATCCTGCGGTGATTTCAAGTTCGATTGAACGTTATAGATTTCGAGAAGCCTTGGGTGAATTGATGAATGTGGCCCGTTTGGGAAATAAATATCTTGCCGACGAAGAGCCTTGGAAAATGATAAAAACAGATCCGGCTCGTGTGCAAACCCAAATGTATGTGGCTTTGCAAATTGCCGCTGCTTTGAGTTCACTTTGCGAACCTTTCCTGCCTTTTACCGCTACAAAATTGTCTCGTATTCTTATAATAGATGACAAAATAGATTGGAACGCCGTTGCTGACAACTCGGATTTAATTCCTGCTGGACATCAAATTGGCGAAGCCGAATTACTGTTCGCCAAAATTGAAGACGAGGAAATCCAGAAACAAATCGACAAATTGGAAGCCACAAAAACTGCAAATAAGGAGGAGATTGCTTCGTCCCTCGCAATGACGGAACCACAAAAAGAATTGATTCAGTTTGATGATTTTGCCAAAATGGATTTACGTGTGGGAACGATTCTGGAAGCTGAAAAAATGCCAAAAGCCAACAAACTATTAATTTTGAAAGTCGATACGGGAATTGACATTCGCACCATTGTTTCTGGGATTGCCGAGAGTTTTAAACCAGAGGATATTATTGGAAAACGCGTGACTGTTTTAGTGAATTTGGCGCCAAGAGCGCTTCGTGGTGTGGAAAGTCAAGGAATGATTTTGATGACGAATAATGCGGATGGAAAATTGGTTTTCGTGAATCCTGATGAGGATGGCGTTTCTAATGGAGAAACGATAAATTAAGAAATAAAAATGAACCTAAAAGTAATCGCTTTCGATGCAGACGACACCCTGTTTGTCAACGAAACGTATTTCATAGAAACGGAACAAAAATTCTGTGGTTTGATGAGCGATTATTTGTCCCATCAAGGAATTTCGCAAGAACTTTTCAAAGTTGAAATCGACAATTTGAAAATCTACGGTTACGGCATAAAAGCCTACATTCTTTCGATGATTGAGGCGGCAATGAAAATTTCCAACAATACTATTCCTATTGAAATCATTGAAAAAATAATCGAATACGGAAAAGAATTACTCGAAAAACCAATTGTTTTATTAGAGGGAGTTGAAGAAACTTTAGTTGCCCTACATGGCAAATACAAACTCGTTGTGGCGACCAAAGGCGATTTATTGGACCAGCGCAGAAAGTTACACAATTCAGGTTTGGGTCATTATTTTCACCACATCGAAGTAATGGCGGACAAGCAGGAAAAAGATTATTTGGATTTGGTCAAACGATTAGAAATACAACCCAAGGAATTTTTGATGATTGGAAACTCCTTAAAATCGGATGTGTTGCCCGTTTTGGCCATTGGCGGACACGCGGTGCATGTCCCGTTTCACACCACTTGGGCATACGAAAGAATTGACCATATGGTGGAGCACGAAAACTTCAGTTCTTTTGAAAAAATGACCGATATTTTAAAGCGATTGCAATAACAAACTAGTTTTGCACTTTTTGAATTTTTATCAAAAGTTGAGAAAAGTCAATAAAAAAAGGTTTCCATTGCTGGAAACCCTTTTTAGCATACACTGTTTGGATTATTTTCCCAATAATAGCACATCATTTGCGACCACTTCGGTGATATAGCGTTTTTCGCCATTCTTGTCGTCATAACTTCTGTGGGTGAGTTTGCCTTCTAAGGCAATTTCTTTTCCTTTGGTTACGTATTTTTCGATGATTTCGGCGGTTTTACCCCAAGCTACTACTTTGTGCCATTCGGTTTGTTCTACCTTTTCTCCTTTTTCATTTTTGTAACTATCGTTGGTAGCGATTGTTAAATTAGCTACTTTTTTTCCTCCATCCAAATTTTTGATTTCTGGATCTTGTCCTACGTGTCCAATTAACTGAACTTTGTTTCTTAATGCATTCATGGCGTGTAAATTTAAATTGTTAGTATATCATTTGTTGAATGGTTCGTTCCAATCAACAGGGCAAAGATGCGACGACTCCAAAAATTTAGTCGGTAGATAACTACTTACTTTCGGTTGTAACTATTTGTAAGCGTTTGTAAATGGAAAAATTTGTTTATATTTGATTGATTTTAAAAGAATTGATCCCGTAATGATGAAAAAAAATTTCAATCTCGAAAAACTAAAATTCCCGATTGGAAAATTTCAAAACCCAGATTCAATATCAGAAAATGATTTAAAAACTTGGATTTCAATTATTGAAAATTTCCCTTCGAGAATAAAAAAACTGACTTCAACCCTTTCTGTTGAAGAGCTGAATTGGACGTATCGACCAAAGGGTTGGAACATCAAACAAGTGGTGCATCATTGTGCCGACAGCCACATCAATAGTTTTATTCGATTCAAACTGGCTTTGACCGAAGACAATCCGACCATAAAACCCTATGAAGAACAGTTATGGGCAGAACTGGTTGATGGAAAATCGGATGAAATTTTTCATTCGCTTCAAATTATAGTAAGTGTACACTATCGTTGGGTTTTGTTGCTCAAAAGTTTGGGAACAGCCGAATTAAAAAGACAATTTACACATCCAGCCAACAAAAAAACGTCTAGTTTAGACGAAATTATTGGGCTTTATGCTTGGCATTGCAACCATCATTTGGCACATATTGAACAAGCATTAGCACACAAAGGTCAATTTTAAAATGAACAAACCTATTTGAACCATTAAGAGAGTTAAGAAAATTAAGCTTATAAATTCTCTTAATGAACCTTAATTAACTTAATGGTTTGAAAAAAATAAATTGATACACTATTTTCAATAGAATCTAAAAACAAAAATAATGGACAAAACCTGCCTAGAATGTGGAGAAAAAATTGTGGGTCGCGAGGACAAAAAGTTTTGTAGCGACGGCTGTCGCAATGCCTACAACAACAAAATAAATAAAGACAGCACTAATTTTATGCGCAATGTCAACAACAAATTGCGCAAAAATTACCGCATTCTTTCGGTCTTGAATGTGGATGGAAAAGGAAAAACCACCAAATCAAAACTCTTGAGCAAAGGTTTCGATTTTGAGTTTTTTACCAATATTTTGGAAACCAAAACAGGAAACACTTACTTTTTTGTTTACGACCAAGGCTATCGCGCCTTAGAAGAGGATTATTATATGTTGGTTAAAAAAGAAATTTAGACCCAATTCTATCCCAATGAAAAAAAGCTATTCTTCCCTTTTATCCATACTATTTATCCTCGGAATCCTTGGATTTGTTTTCGCCACCATGATGCCGCAAGGATCAACCGACGATGAAGTTCCGCTTTCTGAGTTTTCTACCAAAAGAGCACTGGAACAAGTCGAGAACATTTCTCAAAAACCGCATTTCGTAGGTTCCGAAAATCATGAGGTGGTGGCCAATTATTTGGTAAAAGAATTGCAGAATCTGGGGTTGGAAACTTCCGTTCAAGAAGGTTTTGCTTTTTCGGATTGGGGAACTTTGACCAAATGCAAAAATATTTTGGCTCGAATAAAAGGCCGCAACAGCGACAAAGCTTTGCTTTTACTTTCTCATTATGATAGCGCGCCACATTCTTCTTCTCAGGGCGCGAGTGATGCAGGTTCTGGCGTAGCGACAATATTGGAGAGCGTTCGTGCTTTTGTGTACAATAAAACAGCCCACAAAAACGACATTATTATTCTGTTTTCGGATGCCGAAGAGTTGGGATTGAATGGCGCGGCACTTTTCGTCACCGCACATAAATGGGTAAAGGAAATTGGTTTGGTGCTGAATTTTGAAGCACGAGGAAGTTCTGGCCCCAGTTATATGTTGATGGAAACCAATACCGGAAATGCCGGATTGGTCAAAGAATTCGCGGAAGCAAATCCAAAATTTCCAGTTTCCAATTCGCTAATGTATAGCATTTACAAAATGTTGCCCAACGACACTGATTTGACAGTTTTTAGAAAAAACGGCAATATTCAAGGGTACAATTTTGCTTTTATAGATGGACATTACAATTACCACACGGCTCAGGATGACATCAGTCATTTGGACAAAAATACCTTGGCGCATCAAGGAGAATATTTGATGCCGCTGTTGCATTATTTTTCAAATGCTAATTTAAACTCAACTCAATCCCCTGAGGATGATATCTATTTTACAATTCCTTATTCTTTTATCAGCTATCCTTTTGATTGGGTTTTACCAATGGTAATTATCGCTTTTGTACTCTTGTTGTTTTTGATATTTATTGGAATTGGAAAACGTATTTTGTCTTTTCCAGAAATCATAAAAGGATTTATTCCGTTTTTGGGTTCGATAATCGTTTCGGGATTAATAACGTTTTTTGGATGGAAATTATTACTAAAAGTATATCCGCAATACAATGACCTACTCAACGGATTTACCTATAACGGACACGATTATATTGCAGCATTTGCTCTATTGAGTTTGGCCATTTGTTTTGCTTTTTTCCAACGTTTCTCTTCCAAAAAAGTAACGATGGACCACTTCATTGCGCCATTATTTGTTTGGATTCTCATCAACGGATTGATTTCCATCTTCCTGAAAGGAGCAGGATTCTTAATCATTCCCGCTTTTGCAGGATTGCTGATGTTGGCTTCTTTTGTGCTTACCCAAAAGTCCAAATGGATTCTGAATCTTGTATTGAGCATTCCCACCTTACTGCTCATCGCGCCTTTTATACAAATGTTCCCTATTGGTTTGGGACTGAAAGTGTTGTTTGGAAGTGCCATTCTTACTGTATTCACATTTGGTTTATTGCTGCCTGTTTTTGGTTCTTTTGTGCGAAAAGGAATGTCGTCCGTAATTTTATTGGCACTAGCAATTGTGTTTTTCGCCAAAGCTCAAATTAATTCTGGTTATGAATCAGGCAAGGCCAAATCAAATAGTTTGGTTTATCTTTTGGATGCCGATAACAACAAGGCAACTTGGGCAACTTATGACAGCAATCTGGACGAATGGACCAAAACCTATTTAGGCACAAATCCAAAAGAGGCCGCAGCATTCAACTCCCTTTCTTTACCAAGCAAATACAATTCCGGCTTTACTTTTATGGCTGATGCGCCAATGAAGGAATTAGCGAAACCAACTATCGAATTTCTGAATGACCACATTGTTGGTGCCAATCGTTATTTGAAAATACGAATAACCCCAAACCGAAAAGTCAATCGTTACGATGTTTTTGCTAATGAAGATTTGGATATTCAAAATTTCAAAGCTAATGGTTTGTCTTTATTGGGGCAAAAAGGTTCTAAATACGAACGAAAAGGCAAGAAATTGTTGAGCTATTATTTGGTAAATCAACTTCCGCTAGAAATCGAATTCAGCTTTGCCGCTTCGAGTGTTTTGGATTTGGATGTAATGGAAAGTTCTTTTGACTTAATGAGTAATCCGCTTTTTCAGATGCAAAAAAGAGCCAATTGGATGATGCCAACGCCTTTTGTGTTGAATGATGCGGTTGTTATTAAACAGAAAATAAAGTCGTCTCCAAAAATGGTTAAACCAATTGGTTTGAATGTTGGAAACGTCATTCAAAAAGATAGTTTGATGCTTGTAAAAGGCAGTTTGAAAAAACCGTAATATATTTGGTCACAAATTATGATCACATAAAAATCTAATTTTACTATATGCAAGTAACTCCATTACAATCTAAAATAGTTGACATTCGAGGTCAAAAAGTCATACTTGACTTTGATTTGGCAATGCTTTACGAAGTGGAAACTAAAGTTTTAAACCAAGCTGTCAAAAGGAATGTCAAGAGATTTCCTGTTGATTTTATGTTTCGACTAACTATTGAAGAATGGGAAAGTATGCGGTCACAATTTGTGACCGCATACCAAAATAAAAGAAACGTAGTTGTAACACCCTTTGCCTTTACGGAACAAGGAGTCGCAATGCTCAGCGGCATTTTAAATTCAGATGTGGCAATAAATGTAAATATTACCATAATGAGAACTTTTGTAATGATAAGAAGATATGCCTTGGAACACAAAGAATTCAACGCTAAATTATTGGAAATAGAAACCAAATACGACAAAAAATTTAGTGATATTTATGAGGCCTTAAATTACCTCATCAAAAAAGAGGAGAAAGAAGTAGTGCAAAAGGAACGCAAACAAATTGGCTATAAAAAAAACAATAATGAAACAAATTAGCATTCTAGGTTGCGGTTGGTTGGGTTTGCATTTGGCGGAAGCCTTGATGGAAAAAGGATTTTTAGTAAAGGGTTCGACAACGTCAAATGATAAACTTTCGGTTATAGAAAATCTGGGGATTCAGCCTTTTTGGATTGTCCTTGAGAGCAACAATGTTTCGGGAGCTGTAGAAACTTTTTTGCAAGGAAGTGAAACATTAATTATTGACATTCCACCTAAATTGAGGGGGAATTCAAAAGAGGACTTCATTGGAAAAATAGCTGCTTTAATACCTTTTATCGAAAAATCGGCAATCGAAAATGTACTATTTGTAAGTTCAACTTCAGTTTATGGCGACACATCGGCTGCGCTCAGTGTGACAGAGGAAACTAAAACCTGTCCTGAAACAGAAAGCGGCAGACAATTGGTAGCAGTCGAACAACTATTACAAACTAACATTCATTTTAAAACTACCATTCTTCGCTTTGGCGGATTGATTGGCGAAGACCGGCATCCCATCCGTTTTTTGGCTGGAAGGAAAAACCTTGAAAACCCAAAAGCACCTATCAATTTGATTCATCAAATCGATTGTATTGGTATCATTATAAAAATCATTGAGTTTGATTGCTGGAATGAAACCTTCAATGCGGCAGCGCCATTTCATCCAAGTCGCGAAGCATATTATACCCAAAAAGCGATTGATTTAGGGCTAGAATTACCCCAGTTTAATTCTGAAAGCCCTACTTTTGGAAAAACAATTTTGAGCACAAAAGTCGAAAATGTTTTAGGCTATACTTTTTCAAAACCCAATTTATAGTGCAAAAACAAAGCACAACGCGCTATTTTCCAAAATAAATTCCATCGGATTGTCTATTATTACCTTTTGTTGGGTCAGTTGGTTTCGACCTAATCTCTATTGTCTTCATCTATGCCTTACAAAAATCACCTCCTGAAATAACGAGTATAAATTGTTTTTTTTACCAGATTTTTACTCTTTTTTCAGGAGAAAGATACATTCCGTCTCCCGGTCTGAGATTAAATGCTTCATAAAAGGAATCTACATTTTGCAACGGCACATACGCACGATACATTCCTGGCGAATGTGGATCGGTTTTCACGCTACTTTTTATCGTTTCGTCACGCGTTTTAGTGCGCCAAACTGTTGCCCAAGAAATAAAGAAACGTTGTTCTGGCGTAAACCCATCTATTAATCCAGGGTTTCTGTTTGCTTTCAAATAGAGTTGCAAACCATCGTAAGCGGCATTTACACCCCCTAAATCGCCTATGTTTTCACCCAAAGTAAATTTTCCATCAACAAAAATTCCTGGCAAAGGTTGCAAAACGCTATATTGAGCGGCAAGTGCGGCTGTTAAAGCTGTAAATTGTTTTAAATCATCGGCTGTCCACCAATCTTTCAAGTTTCCATCAGCATTGTATCGCGCCCCTGAATCATCAAAACCATGAGAAATTTCGTGACCAATAACCGCTCCGATTCCTCCATAATTTACAGCTTCATCGGCTTGATAATTGTAAAAAGGCGGTTGCAAAATTGCTGCTGGAAATACAATTTCGTTATACGAAGGATTGTAATACGCATTTACGGTTTGTGGCGACATTCCCCATTCGGTTTTATCAACTGGTTTAAAACGTTTGTCTAAATCTTCTTGAAAGCTCCATTTCGCAAGTTGTTTTGAATTTTCAAAATACGTCCCTCCTTCGTCAGGGCTCTTCAAAGTCAAGGCCGAATAGTCTTTCCATTGATCAGGATAACCAATTTTTATAGTTGATTTTCGTAATTTTTCAATGGCACTTATCTTTGTTTCTGGCGACATCCAAGGCAAATTATTGATCCGGTTTTCAAATGCTAGAAAGACGTTCTTAATCATTTTTTCGGCTTTCACTTTGGCTTCAGCCGGGAACATTTTCTCGACATATAATTTTCCCAGTGCTTCCCCAACCGAACCATTAATTACTTGCAAAGCTCTTTCGTCTCGCGCTCTTTGCTTAATCGCTCCAGTTAATGTTTTTCCATAAAATTCCCAGTTTGCATTTTCTACTGCTACTGATAATTTATCTGTTGTTCTATTTAATAGTGTCCATCGCAAATAAGCTTTCCAAGCTTCCACTTTATTATCCTTAAAAATAGTCTCTAAAGCGACCATGTATTTAGGTTGCGAAACAATCAAGGAATCTACATTTTTAAGACCCACATTGGTCAAATACACATTCCAATTAATAGAAGGCGTTAGTTGCTGCAAATCGGAAACCTTCATTGGATTATAGGATTTTCTTCGGTCGCGTCTTTCTACTCTGTCAAATCTTGGTTTAGACATTGCTGTTTCTAAAGCCAAAATTATTGCGGCATCTTTTTTAGCTTTCCGTAGGTTTTCGCCTAAAAACTGCAACATTCTAGCCACATGCAACACATATTTTTCTCTTTTTTCTTTTGGATCTTTGTCCTCCGAAACATAGTAATCTCTGTCTGGCAGGCCAAGACTTCCTGGCCCAAGAGTAATTACATTTCTATTACTGTTTTTTGCGTCAGCATCTACGCCAACACCAAAAAATCCGATACCGCCAATAGGTTCCATTTCTATTAACAAAGCTTCTAAATCTTTGATATTTTTTACAGCGTTAATTTTAGCCAAATAGGGTTTTAGTGGAGACAATCCATTATTATTTCTACCAATAGTATCCATAATGCTTTTGAAAAGATTTACCGCTTTTCCTTGATCTGTATTGGATTTGTATATTGGATTTTTTGCGGCTTCTTTTAAAATGTTCAAGGCATCAATATCCGTCTTTTTTCGTAATTCGTTAAAGCTTCCCCATGAAGTTTTGTCACTTGGAATTTCAGTTTTGTCAAGCCATGTCCCATTTACAAATCGGAAAAAATCATCATTTGGTTTTACTTTTGTATCCATAAACGACACATTAATACCAAGATCTTTTTTCTCGGGAGCAATTTGCGCCTGAACGGATGAAAGTCCAAGAATGACAGAAATCAAAAAAACTAGCCTTTTCATAAAAATTTTTTTCATTTTTTCGAATATTTAGGTTTACTCACAAAGATATCATCTTTTTAAAATAAAGATGAACCCTTTTGAAATAAGATTGTGTTAATTTAATTTAAAACAAAAGTCCTTTTCGTATTTTTGGCAAAATCTTTTTTATGCAATCTTTTTTTTTAAAATATCGAAAATTCTTTGGTGTTTTATTGGTCTTTTCAGCTGTTACAATTTTCCTTTTTTATTCGGCTTTGAAACCGGCAAAGTCGTTACCTATTTTTAATCCTGCCGATGTCAATCCGGAATTGGTTGATTCGACCATGCAATACAAAAGCAAATACCACACGATTGCCGCCTTTTCGTTTACCAATCAAAACGGCAAATCCATCACCCAAAAAGATTATGAAGGAAAAATTTATGTTGCCGATTTTTTCTTTACAAGTTGTAAATCGATTTGCCCAAAAATGACGACTAATTTGGTCGAGGTACAAAAAGCGTTTCTCCATAATCCAAAGGTAAAATTGCTGTCCTTCTCCGTCATGCCCGACATCGACAGCGTTTCGGTTTTAAAGGAATATGCCAAAATAAACGGCGTAATTGACTCCAAGTGGAACTTAGTTACCGGCGACAAAAAAGCCATTTATGCCATGGCAAGAAAATCCTATTTGGCCGTAAAACAAGGAAAACCGGAGGAACTTTACGATATGGTACACACTGAAAACTTTGTTCTTGTGGATTCAAAAAGACGCATTCGAGGTTTTTATGACGGAACAAAAAAGGAAGAAATTCAACGCTTGATCGAAGATATTAATTGGCTTTGCAAAAACTAAAAATAATCCTAAAGCTGATAATAGTCATTTAATATTTCTTTTTTATCTGTACTTTTGCAATCTAAATTCAATCTAAATAAGATTTGCAAACCACAATAGCCAATTTAAAAAAAGGAGATGTAGCCCTCATCAAAAATTTTGATGTGGAAGCTATTCCCTTAAAATTACTTGAAATGGGTTGTTTGCCCGGAAATAGGGTAGAATTACTTCAAATTGCACCTTTTGGTGATCCTTTATATTTGAATATAAATGGCTCCCACCTTGCTATCCGTATCGAAACTGCTCGTGAAATTGAAGTTGAAATTATAAACCCGAAGACAAAAAACGATCTGGAGAAGCAAATATAAGTCGAAATGAGCAAGGAGAACATCAATGTCGCTTTAATAGGAAATCCAAACACAGGCAAAACTTCGGTTTTTAACCAACTGACCGGTTTGAACCAACAAGTTGGAAATTATCCTGGCATTACTGTTGAAAAAAAACTCGGCTTTTGCAAGTTATCCAATACCATAGTGGCTAATGTGCTCGATTTGCCTGGGACTTACAGCCTGAATGCAAGCTCAATCGACGAAAATGTAGTCATCGAATTATTGCTCAACAAGAAACACAAACTCTACCCTGATGTTATTTTGTTGGTCAGTGAAGTGGAAAATTTGAAGCGCAATTTATTGCTTTTCACCCAAATAAAAGACTTGGAAATCCCAACCATTTTGGTCATCAATATGATCGACCGAATGCAATACAAGGGAATTTCATTGGACATCCCGTTTCTCGAAGATCAATTGAAAACCAAAATAGCCCTAGTAAGTTCCCGAAAAGGCACCGGAATTGAGGAACTAAAAAAACTGATTGCCACCTACAAAAGCATTTCTACGGAGCCCTGCTTGAATGCTTCGGCAATTGACGAAGTTTATTTCAACAATCTCCGTAAAACGTTCCCGAACCAGTCCTTGTACAAACTTTGGTTAGTAATAACCCAAGACGTCAATTTTGTGGATTTGAATAGAAAGGTACTTAAAAATGAATCCTTTACAAAAACAGATTCCGAGTTAAAAAGATTACAACAAAAAGAGACTATAAAACGGTATCAATTCATCAATAACATCCTAAAAGTTGGGCAGAAGATAGATGTTTTGTCAGCCAAAGATTTGAGGAGTAAACTGGACAGAATACTGACCCATAAAATTTTTGGTTACCTGATTTTCTTTTTCATCTTATTCGGGATTTTCCAATCCATTTTTGAATGGTCTAAAATCCCCATGGATTTTATAGACACTACTTTTGCCCGATTGAGTTTTTTGGCAAACGAAAAATTGCCTGCTGGCAGCTTCACCAATTTAATTTCACAGGGAATTATTCCAGGAATTGGTGGCATTTTGATATTTATTCCCCAAATAGCTTTTTTATTCTTGTTTATTTCTATTCTCGAAGAAAGCGGCTATATGAGCCGAGTGGTTTTTTTGATGGACAAGATTATGCGCAAATTTGGACTTTCTGGCAAAAGTGTCGTGCCTCTAATTTCCGGGACTGCTTGTGCCATTCCGGCCATTATGGCGACACGAAATATTGAGAACTGGAAAGAACGATTAATTACAATTCTGGTAACCCCGTTTACCACTTGCTCTGCAAGACTACCAGTTTACGCCATAATAATCGGACTTGTAATTCCGGACAAGCGCGTGTTTGGTGTTGTAAATATGCAGGGATTGACATTGATGTTTTTGTATCTTTTGGGTTTTGGCATGGCAATATTTTCGGCTTTTGTTTTGAACAAAGTGCTGCAACTCAAATGCAAAACATTCTTTGTTGTCGAAATGCCCAATTACAAACTACCGATGTTTAAAAACGTCGCGATAAACGTCATCGAAAAAACGAAGGCATTCGTTTTTGGTGCAGGAAAAATAATCTTGGCCATATCGGTCGTTTTATGGTTTTTGGCTTCCTATGGTCCTGGTAAAAAATTCAATAATGCAGAAGAAATTTTGCTTTCAAAAGTAGAGAATACCCGTTTATCCTCCTCGGAATTGAAGAACAAAATCGCTGCCTATAAATTAGAGAATTCTTTTATTGGCGTGATGGGAAAAACTATAGAGCCCGCTATTTCCCCTTTGGGTTATGATTGGAAAATAGGGATTGCCATTATCAGCTCGTTTGCTGCAAGAGAGGTTTTCGTGGGAACACTGGCTACCATATATAGCGTTGGTGGTAGCGATAATGAAGACACTATAAAAAATAAGATGAAAGCCGAGGTGAATCTTGAAACGGGAAAAACCATTTTTAACTTCGCTTCCGGGATATCTTTGTTATTATTTTATGCCTTTGCGATGCAATGTGCCAGTACACTTGCCGTTACCAAAAAAGAAACCAATTCTTGGAAATGGCCTTTGGGACAACTCATTTTCATGAGCGGTTTTGCCTATATCGTAGCCTTTTTTGCCTATCAAATCTTAAAATAGAGTAGTTATGTTTCAAGAAATTTTAGCTTATGTCACTTTAGGAATTGCCGTAGTTTTTTTGGTTAAAAAATTCTTTTTCAAAAAGAAAAAATCAGATAAAAATTGTGGGGAAGATTGTGATTGTCATTGAGAATTTTAGCTAAACTTACTTCGTTTTTATCCCTTTTTGAAGCAACATCCACTTGTAATCCTTTTTCTAATTGAACCGGGGGATTATAAATTCTAAAATTGATCAATTTTTTTAACTGCTTGGGATTAAAAATTTCTTAAATAAATAATATTAATCCCCTTTAATTTAAACCAATTAAAAATTTTTAACTAAATTTACATAGATACTAAGCCTTTTATTGGACTTAAAATCAGTTGTTTAGTTTTTATATTCAAAAGCTTCATTGCAATTTGAACTTAAATCGAAGGTGCTTTTTGAACAGAATTTTTTGCTTTATCCCCATACAAGCAAGTTGCATTAGATCACAACAGATTACACTCGTTTATTTTTTCTTTAAACTCTAATTTGATTATAGAATGTTTAACTGGAATGTTTCCAATTAAAATAGAAATTTGTAAAAAATAAAATACTATGACACTAAAAAACCACTTATGTATTTTGAGTGCAATCATCCTACTGATGGGAGGGAACACCATAACGGCCCAAAAGAGTGCCCGCGTTAAAGAATATGATTTAAAAGCGGCATTTCTGTATCGCTTTGTAGATTATATAGATTGGGGAGGTAATTCTAAAAACAAACTGATTAGTATCGATATTCTAGGAGAATGTCCAATTGCTAAATCGTTGACTGATATTACTAATAGCAACAAAATTAATGTTAAAGTAATTTCTAATTTGAACGAGAGGGGGTGCAATATCTTGTTTGTTCCTAAAAATTCCCCCATTCCTATTGAAACAATACTTTCAGCATATTCTAAAAAACCCGTATTGATTGTATCAGAACAAAAAGGGTATGGACATAAAGGAACACATATGAATTTTGTAATAGTCGACGATAAATTAAAATTTGAAATAAATCTAGGCGCACTAAAAAAAGCTGAAATTGGAATCAGTTCCTTCTTGCTACAACATGGCATTATTATCGAATAACCGGTTTCAATCCCAAAAGTGTAATCCCCATTTGCGCAATATTCGATGAAGAAGACCCGCAAAAAACGGAAAGGATACTCAAGCGTTTTTAGGGTTTAAGTACCTTTTTTATTGAAAAAACCAAATGATGAATCTACGAAATATATCCATTAAAAATAAGCTGGTGCTCATGCAGGTTTTTACCACTGTATTGGTGTCTGGATTTTGTATTGCGGCCTTTGTAATAAACGACATTAATGGATTCAAAGAGCGTAAAGTGACCAGCAGCTATACAATTGCCCAAATTGCTGGGTTTAATAGCATCTCTGCCATTCAATTTATGGATAATGCCGCAGCAAAAAAAATTCTATCGGAACTAAAGGAACAAAAAGACCTTTTAAACGCAACTATTCTAGACAATAAGGGAAGGGTTTTTGCCTCTTATACTAGACCCGATTCCGATAGGAGCTATCGGTTTTCAGTCCCAAAAATGGGTCAAGAAACCTTCTTATATACTAAAAACAATCTTTTTATTTACAAAAAAATCACAAAAGACGAGGAACTCTTAGGCCTTATCTGTATCCGATTTGAACTTTCGCAATTAAATAAAATAAAAATGGGTGTTTTGAATCTGGGATTACTAATATTAGCGATTGGAATCGGCCTTGCGTTTACAATCGCCATTTTTATAAAAAAATACATTTCAAAACCCTTGGTAAACTTGGTAAACTCTTTACAACAGGTTACAGATACTGCCGATTTTAAAATCCGCTTGATGGTTGAGGGAAAAGATGAAATCAGTATCCTAACCTCCGGGATTAACAATATGCTTTCGACTATTGAAAAAAGAGATGCTGAAGTGGCGCAATCTAAAGATCAATTGAATACGCAAAACACCCTTTTGCAATCGATTATAAAAAATATGGGTGATGGACTCATCGTTATTGATCAAAATGGAAAATTCATGTTTTGGAATCCTGCCTCCGAAAGAATAATTGGAATGGTATCCATGGATATTCCACTAGAAAAATGGGCAGAAACCTACGGCATGTTTTGGCCTAATACTAATACGATTATTGAAACCGATGATTCGCCCATGATGAAAGTATTGCATGGTGAAGATATCAATGATGCAGAAATCATGATTCGAAATTACAAAAAACCTGACGGCGATTTTATTTTGATATCTGGCAGACCATTAAAAGACTCGGCAGGCAATATCACGGGTGGAGTGTTTAATTTTCATGATATCACGGAACGAAAAAATTCAGAAAATCAGATACGGAAACTAAACGAGAATCTGGAACAAAAAGTAATCGACCGTACGACGGAACTGGCAGAAGCCCTAGAAACCCTTCGCAAAAGCGAAGAAAAATATCGTGAAATAATAGAAAATACTAGCGATGTGGTCTTCACTGCCGATTATAAAGGGAATCTTACCTATATCAATCCTGCTTGTAAAAAACTAACAGGTTACGACCAGAATGAACTTCTAGGAAAGCCTATTTTAGATCTCGTCGAGACAGACTCGAGAGACAGTGTAGCTGCATTTTATTTGAATCAATTTAAAAATAAAATAGATGAAACCTTATTTTCATTTCCTATCCTTACCAAATCCCGAGAAATAAAATGGATTGAACAAACAGTAAATCAGATAAAAGTAGAAGATACAATAATTGGGCACAAAACGATTATGAGGGATATTACCGAGCGAAAATCCGCCGAAAAACTTTTAAAAGAAAGTGAAGACCAATTACAAATCATATTTAACGAGGCGCCGGATGCCTTAATTATAATAAATAATGAGGGGGTCATTATGAGATGGAATCCGCAAGCCGAAAAAATATTTGGTTGGTCATTTGAAGAAGTAAATGGAAAATCTTTTCGTGATTTAATTATCCCAAAAGAGCAGCGGGAAATATTTGATAAAGAGTTTCAAGGCTTTCTTAATACCGGCGAGGAAACCCTACTTAATAAAACAAGAGAACTCAGAGCCCTCAATAAAGAAAATCACGAAATTGATGCTGAGATGATCACCTCGCAAGCAACTGTTTTAGGCAAGTCTATCTTTATTTCATTTGTTAAAGATATCTCGAATAGAAAAAAATTAGAAAATGAAAAAAAAGAAGCCGATAAATTAATTCTTCTTAATGAACTTAAATTGAAATTAATTCTCGAAAATATTGGTGAGGGGATTATTGTTACTGATACCCAGAAAAGAATTGTATTGTCTAATCACATGGCGGAAGAAATCATAGGGATAACAGTAGACCCTCAAACACCAACTCTACTAGACTGGTCTGCTAAATATAATTTGTTTTATCCTGATGAAGTAACCACTTTTCCTTCTCAGAATCTTCCATTGGATAAAGCATTAAAAGGAGAGTCCACAGATGATGTAGAATTAATCATTGAAGATCCCGCAAGTAAAACCAAAAAACGGGTGGTCATTAGCGGAAGACCCATATTAGATGAGAACAACTATATCATAGCCGCAGTTTCCAATATAAAAGACATCACTACATACAAACAACTTGAAGATGCTTTAGAGGAAAGCGAACAGAAATATCGAAATTTAATTGGGTTTAAAAATAAACCATTATAACCTTAAAGCACTATGGTTTAATAGGCCGAATAAACTACCACGGGGCAGAGCC
>CAZHVE010000005.1:0-53367 GCA_964535705.1 uncultured Flavobacterium sp. | reverse complement strand
CCTAAACGGTCTCCACCCCAAACAATTTTATCAACTCCAACACCTCTTTTACGCATTTCCATCATGGCACATTCTCCAATATCATTTTTTGGCAAACGCGTTACAAAATCAACCGGTATTCCATAATTGGCTAGTGAAACTGCTACATTAGATTCTCCTCCTCCATATACAACATCAAAATTGTCTGCTTGTGAAAATCTTAAAAATCCTTGTGGTGCTAATCTTAACATGATCTCACCAAATGTTACTACTTTTTTTGACATTTTTTTAATTTTATTAGTGTTTATATAATTCGTAAAATTTTTATAATTTATCTAGAAACCCTTCCTCCTCCTGAACCACTCATAAGAGCTTTTATTTCATTAACCGTAGCCAAATTGATGTCCCCAGAAATGGAATGTTTCAAACAAGTTGCGGCAACAGCGAATTCCAGAGCTGTTTGATGATCTTCTGGCCAAGTGATCAATCCATATAGTATTCCAGCCATAAAAGCGTCACCGGCACCAATTCTGTCTATAATGTGTGAGACATTATAGTGTTGGGAATGCAATAACTCTTTACCATTCCAAATAGAAGCGCTCAATCCGTTAGAAGAGGCATTGGCATGCATCCTATGGGTAGTAGCTATATTTTTTAGTTTCGGAAATGCTTTCATCCAATTGGCAAAAACCACTTCCTCAGTATCATTTTCATTCACTTCAATTCCCAAAACCTTTTCAGAATCATCAATACCGCCCAATAATAAATCACAGTGTTTTACTAAACTCGGCATTACTTCGTTGGCATTTAATCCATATTTCCAGAGCGTAGGCCTATAATTCAAATCAGCCGAAATAGTCAAACCCATGTTAGAAGCCTCCGCTAATGCTTCTTTGCACAATTCAGCCAAATCCAATGAAAGCGAAGGCGTAATCCCCGACCAATGAAACCAATCCGCATCCTTGAAAATAGTCTTCCAATCGATCATTCCTTTTTTCAATAAAGAAAAAGAAGAATCTTCTCTGTCATACACCACTTTTCCGGGTCGCTCGGAAGCGCCTTGTTCAAAATAATAAATTCCAAGCCTTTTACCTTGAATGGTTGCAATTGGATCAACACCAAAAGAACGCAACATGCTCAAGGACGATTCGCCCAATTCATTTGAAGGCACGGCTGTTATAAATTTAACAGGAAGTCCAAATTTAGAAAGTGATGCAGCAACATTTGCTTCTGCACAGCCATAATACAAATCAAAAGACGTGGCCTGAGTCAATCTTAGATGACTTGGTGGCGATAGCCTCAGCAGTATTTCTCCAAATGTTACAATCCGTTTAGACATATCAACCATTGTGTTTTCGTGTCCGCACACGTGGAATGCAAATATAAAAAAAAACTTAACCCAAACTATGGAAATTAAAAAAAATTGAAAATTAGTGATTGATTTAAAAAAAAATATAAATTTACATCTTATTTAAAAAAAACTGAGATATCATAACAATAAAAAAAATAGCCGAAATAGCCAATGTGTCAGTTGGCACTGTAGATAGAATAATTCATAATCGCGGTCAAGTTACAGAGGAGAACATTGAAAAAGTAAACGCCATAATTAAAGAATATGGCTTTAAAAAAAATATTTTCGCTAGTAATTTAGCTTTCAACAAAAAATTTAAATTTGCCGTATTTCTTCCTCAGAATCAAGGCCTAGAATATTGGCAAGCCCCTCTTGATGGCATAGCAAAAGCCGCAGAAGAATTTAGCCGATTTGGTGTGACTATAGATTACTTTTTTTACGAATTCGACAACGTTTCATTTCGTAAAATGGCCAATAAGGTTTTAAAACTTGATTATGACGGATTGTTGTTTGCCCCAATATTTTATGAGGAATCTGTTGCATTTTTATCCGAATACAAGAAAAAAAACATCCCAATTGTAATGATTGATTCCAATCTTCAGGAAATTGAAGATGTGGCCTACATTGGTCAAGATTCGTATCAAAGTGGGTACTTGGCCGGAAAACTAATCAGTTATGGGGTTAAATCCGAAAGCAACATCTTGATAGTAAAAATCACACGCGATATAGAAAGCACCTCAAAAACTACCGTTTATTTACAGAGAATACAAGGTTTTTATGCCTATTTTAAAGAGAACACCTTTCTGCCAAAATTCAATTTCACAGAAGTTAACGTTAAAGACGCTGCAAAAAATCAACTAACCACCAAAATGTTTTTAGGGATTGATGCAGTCTTTGTGCCAAATTCAAGGGTTCACATCGTGGCTAAATTCATCAAAGAAAACAACCTGCTTGGTATTCGAGTAGTGGGTTATGATTTATTAAAACAAAATTTAGATCACCTGAATGATGGCGTCATTGATTTTTTGATTCACCAAAAACCAGAGGAGCAAGGCTACATGGGTATCAGTCACCTCTATAAAAAACTAGTTCTCAAAGAAGACGTAAAAAATATGATTTATATGCCTTTAGAAATTTTAGTGAAGGAAAACTACAGTTACAGCCAGCAAATCAAGTTGTAATTCCGGCATAAAAAAGTCGGTGACCATTCGATTATTTATAGCACAACCAGCCCTTACAATCAAAATTTCCTTATTGAATAGCATAGTAAATGATAGGACTACCCTCAAATCCATTTTTTCCCATAAGCAGATTTAGTGGAGCAATCGCAGACACATCGAAAAAATTAACCCTATCTTCGCGCCAAAATCAAGAAGTACTCCATATAAATTGTGTTTACTTCATAAACACTATTTATGTCATTTAACTCATTAGGTTTATCGGATGCTTTATTAAAAGCCATCAACAAAAAAGGATACACAACACCATCTCCAATACAAAAAAAAGCAATTCCCTCCATCTTGGAAGGAAAAGATGTATTGGCATCCGCGCAAACTGGAACCGGAAAAACAGCGGGTTTCACGCTACCTATTTTACAAATATTATCACAAGGAAAACACTTAAGCCACAGACCCATTCGTGCCTTAATACTAACTCCAACCAGAGAATTAGCGGCTCAAATATTGGCCAATATCAAAGAATACAGTGAATTTGTAGATATACGCTCTACTGTAATTTTTGGAGGTGTAAACCAAAATCCACAAGTGGCTCAATTGCGTCAAGGTGTTGATATCTTGGTTGCAACTCCGGGTCGATTAATCGATTTGCAAAATCAAGGTTTGGTAACGCTTTCTAAAGTGGAGATTCTAGTTTTAGATGAAGCCGACCGTATGTTAGATATGGGATTTTTACGAGATATTGAACGCATTATGAAAGTATTGCCATCCAAAAGGCAAAACTTGCTGTTTTCGGCAACCTTCTCCAAAGACATTAAGCAACTGGCAATGGGCATTTTGCACCATCCCGTTCAGGTGGAAGCCACACCCGAAAACACGACAGTGGACGCTATTATTCAAAAAGTATATCCTTGTGCCAAAGAGAAAAAAACAGAACTGATCATTAAATTGATTACCGAAGGCAACTGGAAACAAATTTTAGTATTTACGCGCACCAAACAAGGCGCCAACAAACTGACCGAAAGCATGATTGGTGCCGGCATCAAAGCCGCAGCTATTCACGGAAACAAAGGTCAAGGCGCAAGAACCAAAGCCTTAGCCGGTTTTAAAGATGGAAGTCTAACCGCCTTAGTCGCTACAGATATTGCTGCTCGAGGTCTGGACATTCCCTTATTACCGCACGTGGTTAATTTTGAATTGCCCAATATACCCGAAGATTACGTGCACCGCATAGGGAGAACCGGAAGAGCTGGAGCCAGTGGAGAAGCTATTTCACTTTTTAGTCCCGACGAAACTGTTTTTTTACGCGATATCGAAAAATTGGTGGGTTTGAAATTGCCTAAAGAAAACATCAAAGGCTTTGAGCCAGATCCGAACGCTTCAACTGAACCTATTAAACAAGGGCAAGGCAGACCGCAACGCTTTTCAAACCCAGCAAAATCAAATTCGGCTAATACTAATAGAAGTGCCAATAACAGCTTTGGTCCGAGACGCCCGCAACAAAATAATGACAGGCGTTCTTCTAATAGATAAACTAAAAAAGTTGTCAACTTTTAGAAAGTTGACAACTTTGCAACTAAACACCTGAGTCAAAAGCAACTTAAATGGTTGCTATTTTTTTTATGACCTCGCTCCGAAAAGTCTCCGACTCTGAGAATGTGTTCGTCAGTCTGTTACTGACTTATAATTATACAACCCAAAACAAAATCGGTTGGAAACCGAAAATCACTACCTCAAAGTCAGAGACTTTGCGGAGCTAAATTCTAAATTAACTAACCCAACCATCCATCACGATCCAAACTCCTGTACTGAATCGCTTCGGCTATGTGTGACGAAATCACTTTTGGAGCGGCTTCTAAATCGGCGATGGTTCGGGCGACTTTCAATATTCTGTCATAAGCACGAGCCGAGAGATTCAAGCGTTCCATGGCGGTTTTTAATAATTGTTTTGAAACTTCGTCCAGCGTACAATATTCCCGGATGTGTTTGGTGTTCATTTGGGCATTGTAATGAATGTTTTCCATTTGTACAAAACGTTCGGTTTGGATTTCTCTCGCGGCTGTAACCCGTTTCCGAATTTCGACGCTGCTTTCCGCCTTTTGGTCTTCGGACAATTTTTCGAAAGGCACCGGAGTCACTTCAATATGTATATCGATTCGATCCAATAAAGGTCCCGAAATCTTGCTCAGATAACGTTGCATTTCGTGTGGCGAAGACGTTTGTGGCGAATCAGGATCGTTAAAAAAACCACTTGGACTTGGATTCATACTCGCCACCAACATAAATGACGACGGATAAGTCACGGTAAACTTGGCTCTCGAAATCGTTACTTCCCTGTCTTCCAAAGGCTGACGCATCACCTCCAAAACATCTCTCTTAAATTCCGGCAATTCATCCAAAAACAAAACCCCATTGTGTGCCATGGAAATTTCACCCGGTTGCGGATAACTTCCTCCCCCGACAAGGGCCACGTTTGAAATCGTATGATGCGGACTTCGAAAAGGGCGTTGATTCATTAATCCCACTTCTTTTAGCTTTCCGGCAACGCTGTGAATTTTGGTCGTTTCGAGTGCTTCACGCAACGTCATGGGTGGCAAAATACTAGGCAAACGTTTGGCAAGCATTGTTTTTCCTGCTCCCGGAGGACCAATCAAGATAATATTATGACCACCGGCAGCTGCAATCTCCATACAACGCTTGATAGACTCCTGCCCTTTGACATCAGAAAAATCAAATTCCGGAAAGTCTAAGGTTTTATAAAATTCGGCTCTGGTGTCAATTATTGTAGGTTCTAAAGTGCCTTTGCCTTCGAAGAAATCGATAACTTCTTGTAAATTTTCCACCCCATAAACATCCAATCCTGATACAATTGCCGCTTCTTTCACATTTTGCTTTGGAAGAAAAAAACCTTTAAAACCTTCTTCTTTGGCTTTTATGGCAATAGGCAGCGCCCCACGGATAGGTTGTAAACCACCGTCGAGCGAAAGCTCTCCCATAATTACATACTTATCAATTTCATCGGCTTTTATTTGGGCGGAAGCCACGAGAATACCTATGGCGAGTGTCAAATCATAAGCCGAACCTTCTTTTCTCAAATCGGCAGGAGCCATATTGATGGTAATTTTTTTACCTGGCATATTGTATCCGTTATTTTTGAGTGCCGCCGCAATTCGATAACTACTTTCCTTTATGGCGTTGTCGGGTAGACCTACCAAATGATACCCAATTCCCTTATCAATATTAACCTCGACCGTAATTGTAGTGGCTTCAACTCCAAAAACGGCACTTCCAAAAACTTTTACTAACATATACGTTGGATTTAAACCTAAATTTAATGTAAAAAACCTTTCAAAATGAAATTTACTCCTTCTTTTAGTATGTAATCTAACATTTAATAATTTTCTTTGATAAAACAAAAGCATACTGCTTGAATTGTATTATGCTAAATTTGACCAACGATAAATCCTACCCATGAAAGTCATACTCTGCACCTTTAATCTCCAATTAAAACATCCTTTCACTATTTCAAGACTTTCATATAGTACGCAACCCACTTTAATTGTCGAATTGCAAAGTGACGGCTATTCAGGATTTGGTGAGGCTACGTCAAACCCCTACTATAATACTACCGTAGATTCGATGAAAAGAAATCTGGAAGCTATAATTCCGTTTATCGAAAGTGTTACAAATGACACACCTGAAGAATTTTGGTATAAAGTACAGCCACTATTAAAAGATGACTTGTTTGCGCTTTGTGCTCTGGACATTGCTTATAATGATTTATATGCTCGAAAAAAAGAAAAAAAATTGTATGAGTTATGGGAATATTCCATTGATAATAATCCCAAAACCGATTATACGATTGGCATTGACAGTATTGAAAAAATGGTTTCCAAAATGAAAGAATTGCCTTGGCCCATCTACAAAATTAAATTGGGTACCAAAGAAGATCTTGCCATTGTCACCGAATTGAGAAAACATACGAATGCTGTTTTTAGAATCGATGCCAATTGTGGCTGGACGGTTCCCGAAACTATTAATAATGCCATTGAATTAAAAAAACTGGGCGTTGAATTCTTGGAACAACCTTTGAAAGCAGATCATTGGGAAGGACATGCTACCGTTTTTAAAAATTCGGTTTTGCCTATAATTGCAGATGAAAGCTGTATTCTCGAAGAAGATGTGCCAAAATGCCACAACCATTTTCACGGTGTAAATATAAAACTTGGCAAATGCGGCGGACTTACTCCCGCAAGAAGAATGATTGCCCAAGCAAAAAAGTTGGGCATGAAAACGATGGTAGGTTGTATGACGGAATCAACAGTAGGCATATCAGCCATTGCGCATTTGTTGCCAGAACTAGACTTCGTAGACATGGATGGTTCACTATTATTGGCTGAAGATATAGCCACTGGAGTAACTATTTCTGATGGCATCATAAAATACTCGCACTTCAATGGGACCGGCGTTGCCTTATATCACAAATAATACTATTTGCTGATTATCCTTAATAATCATAGACAATCCCATACTTATTAAACAATAACCGATTGAAAAAATCCTGGATTATAATAATTATTAGGTACATTAAACTGAAATTATTCTAAATCAGCATTACTAAATTATAAATTTTGACATTTAATTATTCCATACCCATAAAATTTAAGGGGGTAAAATACAAATATGATAAAAATCATAGTTCTAGTTACTTTTTTTATGGGGGTATGAAATGATTTATATACTTTTATAGAAATTTAAAACTAAAAAACTATGAGAAAGATTATTTTAAGTGTGATTCTAATCACAATTTTGGTGTTATCCATTTTTTCAATTTATTTGTTTCCAGAAAGTGCAACTTTAGGAGCACATGTTATCCCTCTAAAATTAGATACTGGAGATACAGCTTGGATGCTATGCGCAACAGGACTTGTATTGTTAATGACTCCAGGACTTGGTTTCTTTTATGGAGGAATGGTAGGTAAGAAAAATGTAATTAGTACTGTACTACAAAGCTTTATTGCTATGGTAATAGTAACTGTATTATGGGTTGTCGTTGGATTCGGAATGTGTTTTGGACCTTCAATAGGAGGATTTATCGGAGACCCTTCCTACAACATGTTTTTTCAAGGAGTAAGCGCTAGCACAGCATGGGACTTAGCTCCAACTATTCCTTTCTTATTATTTGCCTTATTTCAAGCGAAATTTGCTATCATCACACCAGCCTTAATAACAGGAGCTTTTGCAGAACGCGTTCGTTTCTGGGCTTATATGTTGTTTATGGTTTTATTCATATTATTTGTTTACGCTCCATTGTGTCACATGACTTGGCATCCTGATGGAATGTTCTTCGGATGGGGAGTGTTAGATTTTGCCGGTGGAACTGTAGTACACATGAGTGCTGGTTGGGCTGCACTTGCAGGAGCTATGTTCTTAGGAAAAAGAAAAGTGCAAAAAGCAAACCCTGCTCGTATCACTTATGTATTATTAGGAACAGGATTGTTATGGTTCGGTTGGTTCGGTTTCAATGCAGGTTCTGCTGTTGGATCTGGAAGCCTTGCTGCACAAGCATTGGGAACTACTACTGTTGCTGCCGCTGCTGCTGCAATGGGTTGGGTATTTTTAGATAAAATTCTTGGACACAAACTTTCTGCCATGGGAGCTTGTATTGGAGCTGTTGTAGGATTAGTTGCTATCACACCTGCAGCCGGTTTTGTAACAATCCCTTCTGCTTTAGCGATTGGTTTTATTGCCAGTATCGTAAGCAACCTTGTGGTAAGTAGTTTCCCTAAAGGTAAAATTGACGATGCTTTAGATGTATTTGCTTGTCACGGTGTTGGTGGTATGGTAGGTATGCTTTTAACAGGGGTATTTGCATCAAAATCAGTTAATGCAATTGTAGGTGATAATCAAGGGTTAATCTATGGTGATGCTACTTTGTTTTTAATTCAATTAAAAGCATTAGTTATCGTATCTATATTTGCTTTCGCTGCTTCTTATGCTTTGTTCTTTATTGTAAACAAAATTACTCCACTGAGAGTTAGTGAAGAAAAAGAAGAATTAGGATTGGATATTTCTCAACACGGAGAATTTTTGTAAGCCATTTTTTAAAATCAAATCAGGAACACCCTAAAAATTCGTTTTTAGGGTGTTTTTTTATGGTTTAATAATCCATTTTTTGCTTCGATTTAGCGTATTTCAAACCATTTATGGCTATTAATATATTAAGCCCTTTTGAAATATCTTATCCGTAAAAGACGAATAAGGCTTAAGCAATTTATTGAATATTCAAGTGGTTTTAATAAAGCCTTATCATTACTAAGATTCTATTAAAAAACGCAAAGCTTCTAGCCTTTTGAAGGCTAGAAGCTTTATGTTTTTAATACCGTATTTTATATTATTTCTTGAATTTAGAAATACCAGCTTTCAACCAACTTTGATATTCTCCAACATTGGTGTAGCTTATGGTTGGTGTAGTTTTGTTTAGGCTATTTCCGCTTAAATCAGTCAAAACATACAAAGGTTGGGTATTGGTTTTATATTTCGAAATCATAAAATCTGCCCACTTATCACCTATCGTTTCAATTTTTGAACCCGTGGCCTTTGAAATAAATTGTTCTTTTAAAGGTAAATCGCGCTTGTCATCAACATATAGAGAAATCAAAACAACCTCGTTTTTTAGAGTCTCTAAAATGTTTTTGTCAGACCAAACCGTATTTTCCATTTTTCTGCAATTCACACAGGCATAACCGGTAAAATCAAGCATGATGGGTTTGTTCACGGTTTTGGCGTATGCCAAACCTTTTTCATAGTCATCAAAAACCACTAGTTGATGTGGACCCAACTTAGCCCCGTTAGGCAATACTCCTGTGGACGTTTTCGCTGTTGAATCGCCTATACCTAGAGGACTTTCGCTATATTCCATTGGTGGCGGAAAAGCATTAATTAATTGTAATGGCGCTCCCCAAAGCCCTGGAATCATATAAATCGTAAAGGATAAAACCACTATACCAAAAGACAATCTTCCCACCGAAATATGGGTCAAAGGACTATCGTGAGGTAGCCTAATTATACCAAATAAATACATTGCCAAAGTTCCAAAAATAGCAATCCAAATCGCTAAGAATACTTCTCTTTCCAAAACATGCAATTGCAAAACCACGTCAGCATTCGATAAAAATTTAAAGGCCAAAGCCAATTCTAGAAATCCCAAAACCACTTTTACGGTATTCAACCACCCACCCGATTTAGGCAAAGAATGCATCCATCCCGGAAACATTGCAAAAAGCATAAATGGTAAAGCCAATGCCAACGAAAAGCCAAACATACCAACAATAGGAGCTATTCCTCCTTTGGAAGCGGCTTCAACTAATAATGTCCCTACGATTGGTCCAGTACAAGAAAAGGAGACAATTGCCAAGGCCAATGCCATAAACAAAATACCAATAACACCCCCTTTATCGGCTTGGTCATCTACCGTATTTGCCCAAGAATTAGGCAACATAATTTCAAAAGCTCCAAGAAAGGATGCAGCAAAAATCACCAACAAAACAAAGAAAAGGATATTGAACCATACATTGGTGGACAAGGCGTTCAGTGCATCGGCACCAAAAATCCAAGTAACCAATAAACCCAAAATAACATAAATTAATATGATGGAAATTCCATAAATCATGGCATTCCGTATTCCTTTCGCTTTTGTTTTACTGTGTTTGGTGAAAAAACTCACCGTCATAGGAATCATCGGGAACACACATGGAGTGAGCAATGCAGCAAATCCTGAAAGGAAAGCGATAAAGAAAATAGACCAAAACCCTCTTTGTGGTTTAGGGAGAGTTGTTACTTTTTTGAGTTGATCTGAAGTTACTTCAATTACGTCACTCGTTCCAAGACTTGGAGTCAGATATTCTGCTTTTGCACTATCCTTAACAACTAATACTGTTCCCGTTTTTGAAACTACACCCGTCAATAAAGTTGGAGTTACAGCAAAACTGAATTTTTTCTCTAAATTAATACAAACCTCTTTACACACTTGGTAATTGAAACCCACTTCAATTTTTGAAATTTTAGGGTTTAGTATTGTAATCTCTTGCTTAATTTGCGCTTTCTTCTCAAAATAAGTTTCGTTTACCCCAAAAATATCATTGAAAGCAGTGGTGGTTTTACTTTCTTTGGCTTTGCCAACTAAAGTAAAATTCCCTTTTTGATTTTCAAAATTCACCTCTAAGGGTAATGGTCCCCCATCAGGAGTAAATTGCGAATATAGATGCCACCCATTTTCTATTACCCCATTAAAAGTGAGTATGTAGTTGGTGTCTGATTTCTTTTCGATTTTGGTAATCCATTTAACGGGATCAAGTATTTGCGCATTTCCTTTGACAAAAGCAAATAAAGCAAGCAGTATGAATAGTATTTTTCTCATTTTTGCCATTGTATTTGTAATCTGTTTTTTGTTGTTTTTCCTATTTTAAAACGTTCATCTTGTCGGATTCCGATAATCCAAACTATTATATCATCCGAACATAAAAGCCATGTATTCTCTTTATCTATCAACGATAATTTTTCGTCCTTAAAAAATTTACTCACTTTCTTTGATTTTCCTTCCATTCCAAAAGGTTGAAAAGCATCTCCTTCTTTCCAACGTCTTAAAACTAAAGGAAAATTTAGTTTGTCTTCATCAACAAAGATAGCTCTATTGGATCCGATGCCAATGTCAGCTACTTTACTAAACGAAAGATTCAATGGGCTGTCAATTTCTTTTTTATCTTTAAAAATATAATATTCTTCTTTTTTATCCTCAAAATTTATAGGACTCAAAATTAAAAAATCCCTATTTTTTAATAATCGGAATTC
The DNA here is from genome assembly GCA_964535705.1 of uncultured Flavobacterium sp. GTDB lineage: Bacteria > Bacteroidota > Bacteroidia > Flavobacteriales > Flavobacteriaceae > Flavobacterium. Next base: position 42,012 of record CAZHVE010000005.1, on the reverse strand, counting down.
ATTTGAAAACACTTGTTTTCCGGATTGACTTTCAACTAAATCATAAATGTCTTCCCAAGCCAAAAACCCAAATTCTCGAAGCCATTGGTACAAATAGGATTTGTAATTGGGCAGTTGTTGTAATTTATTCAAATCAAAATGGATATCCTCCCCCATTTCTTTTGCCACTTGCTGATATACCATAATTGATGCGTCTTCGACCATCGTTTTGGATTCTTGTAAATAGCCCTGTGTTTTATGAAATGAGGACAGAAAATCGGTATTGAGTTCTTTTAAAATGGGAACCAAATTATGCCTAATCTTATTTCGCAAATATTTATCCGAAGCGTTGCTGCTGTCTTCGCGCCAGTCAATATTATTTTCCTTGGCATACTGTTCGATTTCCTGTCGAGAAAATAGTAAAAGTGGGCGAATCACATTCTCATTTTGAGCTGGAATTCCTGTCAAGCCCTCTAATCCAGTGCCCCGAACAAGGTTAATGAGGAAGGTTTCCAGATTATCATCGGCATGATGTGCTGTAAGTACATAGTCAAATTTTTCTGTTTCCAAAAGTTCATAAAACCAGTTGTATCGCAACTCACGGGCGGCAACTTGGATTGAAAGTTTATAATCTTTGGCAAAAGCCTCTGTGTCGAATTGAGTTACGAATAATTTGATTTCATTGGCTTCAGCATAGTTTTGGACAAAATTCTGATCTTCAAAACTTTCCAGTCCCCTAAGTTGAAAATTGCAATGGGCAATAGCAATTTCGAAAGATAACTTGCGAAACAAATCGACCATTACCATGCTGTCCAAACCTCCACTAGTGGCCAAAAGCAGTTTTTTCCCACTTAAAAAAGGAAAGTTTTGAAAAATATGGCTTTGGAATTTTTGTAGCATTTTCAAATTTAGTTATTTTAAATCATACCACGAAATGACATTGGCTATGGTTCGTTTTTCATTTTCTAAACCCGCATAAACCAATGTTTTTAATTTCACGTTTTCTTTGGCTAAATCCTCAAAATAAGTAATCCCTTTGAATAGATTATGCATAATGGTCTTGGTCGATTTGATTTCAATAATATTATACTTAAAATCATCTTGACGTATCAAATCGACTTCGTGACCCGATGCATCGCGCCAAAACCAAAATTCATCTAAATTGTTTTGATGATAATTCTGTTTTATATACTCGGAAATTATCATGTTTTCGAATAAATTACCTTTAAAAGCATTTTCACTAATTTGAATTTCATCTTTGATTTTTAATAAATGACAAAGTAATCCCGTATCATAAAAATACAATTTAGGTGTTTTGATAATCCGTTTGTTGAAATTATTATGCAAGGGTTGCAACAAAAACACAATATAACTGCTTTCTAATGCCGATAACCAAGCCTTGGCAGTGGGTTGCGAAATACCACAATCCATGGCAAGATTATTCAGATTCAATAAATGTCCGGCACGAGCAGCGCACAAACCCAAAAACATTCTGAAAGAACGTATGTTCTGTATGTTTACCAAATCAGTAATATCGCGTTCAACATAGGTTTGAATATAACTGTTGTAAAAGTTTCTTGAAGGAATATTTCTATCGTAAATTGCTGGATAAAAACCCCTTAACATCGCTTTTATATAATTTTTATCTAATAAATCCTCAGATTTAAGTTCATTAAAATCGAATGGAAATAGTTTAAAAATAGCAACACGACCAGCCAAACTTTGCGTAATACTTTTCATTAAATGAAAATTTTGCGAACCCGAAAGAATGTATTGTCCCATTATTTTGTCGTTATCGACTTTTGTTTGCAAATACGAAAACAATTCGGGAGCCCGTTGCGCCTCATCGAAAATACAAAATTTATTGTATTTCTCGAAGAATCCTTTCGGATCGTTTGCCAAAAAGTTTCGAGCGTCAACATCTTCCAAACTCAAGTATTGATATTCTGGAAAACTCTCTTTTAACATAGTAGTTTTTCCAGATTGTCTTGGTCCTGAAATCGCAAGAATAGGGTACATTTTTCCGCTCTCGTTAATTGCATTTACTATTTCTCTTACTATAGCCATAAGTACTTGATTACAAATGCAAATTTATACTATTATTTTGAATTAACAATACTTAAATTTTGAATTAACAGAGAAAATATTTTGAATTAACAGATCAACTATTTTGAATTAACAGAGATTTAATTCAACCCAAAACTTCACGCATCGCTTTGGCTTTAAGCAAACATTCTTCATACTCCATTTTAGGAATGGACTGTGAAGTTATAGCGCTTCCCACAGAAAACGAGGCGTATTTCTTTTCTTGATTGTATAAAATACTCCTAATGACAACATTAAAATCGAAGTCACTATTCGGCGTGAAATAGCCAACGGCTCCGCTATACAAACCTCTTTTGGTTTCCTCCAATTCCTCGATGATTTTCAACACCGAAACCTTAGGGGTTCCTGTCATGCTCCCCATTGGAAAAGTAGTTTTAATCACATCAGCAACTGTATATTGATGGTCTAATTTTGAGGTAATCGTAGAAATCATTTGGTGGACTTGCTCAAAAGAATAAATACCGCATAGTTCTTCTACTTTCACAGAACCTTTTTGGGCAGTTCGCGACAAGTCATTCCGAACCAAGTCAGTTATCATGATGTTTTCGGTTCGCTCTTTGGGATCTGAAGCCAATTCGCTTTTTGATTTTTCGTCTTCAACTGCATCCAAGAATCGTTTTGCAGTTCCCTTGATAGGTTGCGAAATAACCAACTCCACTTCCTTCTTTAAATAGCGTTCCGGCGAAGCTGAAAGCAAAAAATGAGTGTTGTTTTTGAAAAAAACAGCCAATGGTGATTTCGAAATTTCATTCAGTTTTAAAAACTTTTCCAGAGGGTTGATGTTCGCATTATCAATGAAAAACTCCATACAGAAATTAGCTTCATAAATATCGCCCCGATGGATATGTTCTAAGATTTTAGAAACTTTGTTTATGTAACTTTCTTTTGAAATTCTTTGTTGAATTATAGGGATTTCTTGGCTATTGGCTCTTGACTCTTGGCCCTTAACTATTTCCTCAAAATCTTCTTCTACTTCATCATCGCACATGGTGAGATATTGAATCTCAATTTGATTCCCCTTCAGTGTAACTATTTTTTTTGGTTGGAAGAAAAACAAATCCGGAAAATCCAATCCATCAAAGTTATTGGAATGCAACACTTCGACATCATTTTTTAAATCATAGGACAAATAGCCAAAAAGCCAGTCTTTGGTCGTCTGTTGATACTGTTTCAGGTCTTCGAAAGCGTTGTGATAATCCGTTTTTACCGAAGTAAAAGCATCCACAGCAAGCATACAATCATAACTGGAATACCGTTGCGGATAATCGTTACTATCCATGAAAATGACTTCTCGAAATTGTTGTGCCCAAGTCAATAATTGTTGTTTGAATTGGACAGGATTATCGATATGTTTTACAATTGATGTTCTCAGAAATTTAAATATTTAAAATCCAAAATTACGACAAATTTATTTTAAAATTTTCGCTATATTTATAATATTATTAATCTTAAATACAACATGTTATGAAAATAACAATTATTATTACTAGAACTTTAATTGGGCTTTTATTTCTAATGACGTCAATTGGCTTTTTTTTAAAACTTTTACCTGAACCTGAATTCACTGGGAATTTTAAAGCTTTCCAATTGGGTCTTGTTGCCTCTAATTATTTAATTCCTTTAGCGAAATCGGTTGAATTACTTTGCGGATTGTCATTTTTCACTGGTTTTTATGTAACCTTGGCAAATATTCTCATTTTACCTGTTACCGTAAACATTGTATTCATCAATTTATTTCTTTGTCCAAAAGGAATTCCATTAGCCTTATTTGTGTTTTTTGGAAACTTATTTTTAATTTATAGCCATTGGAACAATTATAAAAGTTTGTTCGTAGCTTAAAAAAGTAAACCCGACAGATTTTTTTGAAACTTGTCGGGTTTATAAATTGAATATGCTTTTCTAATTACACATGTAATGCTCTATTATCCGTTGCTGCTAATGCCGCTTCTTTTATCGCTTCCGCAAAAGTGGGATGTGCATGGCTCATTCTCGAAATATCTTCGGCAGATGCTTTGAATTCCATTGCAGTTACCGCTTCGGCAATCAAATCGGCGCAACGAGCACCAATCATGTGAACACCCAGAACTTCGTCTGTTTTGGCATCGGCAAGAATTTTAACAAATCCATCCAAATCTCCACTTGCTCTAGCTCTCCCTAATGCTTTGAAAGGAAAACTTCCAGACTTGAATTCAACTCCAGCTTCTTTTAGTTGTTCTTCGGTTTGTCCTACCGCAGCCACTTCTGGCCAAGTGTAAACAACTCCAGGAATCAAATTGTAATTGATATGTGGTTTCTGACCCGCTATTATTTCAGCGACCATAGTTCCTTCTTCCTCGGCTTTGTGCGCTAGCATTGCGCCACGTACTACGTCACCAATAGCATAAATATTGGAAACATTGGTTTGCAAATGATCGTTCACTTCAACCATGCCTCTTTCTGAAATTTTTACACCTGCTTTATCTGCATTCAAACCATCTGTATAAGGACGACGCCCTACCGAAACCAGAGAATAATCTCCTTCGAGAGTAATGGTTTCCCCTTTTGTATTTTCAGCTTGAACCGTTACATTGTTTCCTTTTCGTTCCACAGATTTCACCCTATGGGAAACATAGAATTTCATACCTTGCTTTTTCAAGACTTTCGTCAATTCTTTAGACAATGAAGCATCCATTCCCGGAATAATTCGGTCCATAAATTCCACTACAGAAACTTGCGCTCCCAATCGTAAATACACTTGTCCTAATTCAATTCCGATTACGCCACCGCCAATAATAACAAGGTGTCTTGGCACTTCTTTAAGTGACAAGGCTTCGGTGGAAGTGATGATTCTTTCTTTATCTATTTTTATAAACGGTAACGATGATGGTTTTGAACCCGTTGCAATAATGATGCTTTTTGCCTCGATAGTTTCCGAAGTTCCGTCCGCTTTTGCAACAGCGACGTGAGTGGCATCTACAAAGGAACCTAATCCATTAAAAACAGTCACTTTATTTTTGCCCATCAAATAATTAATTCCACCAGAAGTCTGGTCAACAACTGCTTGTTTACGAGCAATCATTTTCTCCAAATTCACTTTCACTTCTCCAGAAACCTCAATTCCATGATCAGCAAAATGAGCTACTTCGCTATAATGATGAGAGGAAGATAATAACGCTTTTGAAGGAATGCAACCTACATTAAGACAGGTTCCGCCTAAAGTGGAATATTTTTCTATTATGGCTGTTTTGAAACCCAGTTGTGCACAGCGAATTGCCGAAACATATCCTCCTGGACCAGAACCAATAATGACTACGTCAAATGAACTCATAGTTTGTGTGTGTTTTGTTTTAGTGATGCAAAAATATATCTTTTTGTTTGAAGTCTGAAGTTTAAACACCAAAGTTTCGACACAAATTAATGTTTTTTAGTTACCAAATTTTGATCCCCTGTCATTTAGAAATAACGCCGTATTTCAAAGCTTCTGCCTTAGCTTCAGGGATTAATTTTTTTAAATTAGCAATTCTAGTGGCATCAGTGGGGTGGGTACTTAGAAATTCGGGAGGTTTGTTTCCGGTGGCATTGGCTGCCATTCTTTCCCAAAATGCGATTGCTTGGTCAGGGTTGTAACCCGCAATTGCCATGAGTGTCAATCCTATTTTATCGGCTTCGGTTTCATGACTTCTGCTGAAGGGAAGCATCACGCCTACTTGCGAACCTATTCCGTAATATTGTTGCCACATCTTTTGTTTCTCTTCGCTTTGGTTTCCGGTGGCTACCGCCACGCCTACTGCTCCAATTTGCTGTAATTGTGCCGCGCTCATTCTTTGCGCTCCGTGATTGGCCAGTGCATGAGAAACTTCATGTCCCATTACAGTTGCAAGGCCAGCTTCGTCTTTGGTTATGGGCAAAATTCCGGTATAAACCACAATTTTTCCACCAGGCAGACACCACGCATTCACTTCTTTATTTTCTATTAGCTTATATTCCCATTGGTACTCTTTCAAATATTCGGCTTGTCCATTGGCTTTTAGCCAACGTTCCGCTGCGGCCTTTATTTTGATTCCAACGTTTTCCACACGTTTCGCATCGGCAGTACCCGAAATTACTTTATTCTCTTTTAGAAATGTTCCGTATTGCTGAAAAGAGGTGGGAAACAACTCACTATTGGAAACAAAATTTAAACTCTTTTTCCCTGTAAATGGATTAGTGGCACATGAAATGACAACTGCCAGTGCGCCAGTAGATAGTATTATTATATATTTTTTCATAACGCAGAAGTATACTTTATTGTAAAGTTAGAAAATTACTCACCAATAATATGCAACTCGGTAAATTCTTTACCAACGATTAGGTAATTTTCATTTTCAAAAGCTCTTTTATTAAACGAAATTTCCTCGTTGTCAATTTCTATTTTTTTAACTTTGAAAGGTAATCCAAATAAATTAATTTTATACTTGGTGTAATTCGTGTCGTATTTCCCATCTTTGTGCAATTGAATGATCAGTTCTTTCTCTTTTCCTGTAGCTTGAAAAGACAAGAAACTATATCTTCCTTTTTTATAATCGTAGCCATCTTGGGCATCTTCATAAACTACTGATTTTTCCTTTCCCTCTTTGTAATATACATCCAATATCAATTCATCAAATTCCAATTCCCCAACATATTGTTGCACCGGGTATTTTGGTATTATGGCACCAGCTTTTATAAAAATTGGAATTTGGTCAAATTTAGCATCAACCCACATTTCCTTTCCTCCAGCAATTAATTCGTTTGTCCAATAGTTATACCATTGCCCACGAGGTACAAACATCCTTCTTCCTAATGAATTCGGTTCCAGAATAGGGCAAACTAAAATTTGGTTCCCAAAGATAAATTCGTCATTGCGATAATGAGTTTGAATATCATCTTGATCATAATATACCAAAGGTTTCAACATTGGAATTCCATCTTCGATATATTGCCAAAACATGGTATATAGATACGGTAATAATTGGTAGCGAAGGTTTACGAATTTTCGAGTAATATCGATAACTTCTTCATCAAATGCCCATGGTTCTTGATTGCCGTGATCGCCGGAAGAATGTGTTCTGCAGAAAGGATGAAAAACACCCAATTGAATCCAACGCGCATACAATTCCCCCGATGGTTGTTCCGCAAATCCCCCAATATCTGAACCTGTGAAGCCCATTCCGGAAATACACATTCTTTGCACTTGAATATTAGCAATCCACAAATGTTCCCAGGTAGCCACATTATCACCTGTCCAAGAAGAGGTGTATCGCTGTGAACCTGAGTAAGCAGATCTCGTTATGACAAATGGTCTTTTAGGGTAGGCAAATCGTTTCACGCCATGGTAAGTAGCTCTTGCCATTTGGGTTCCATATATATTATGTGCTTTTCTATGGCTACATGGATTCCCATCGTAATCGTGACGCACATCCATGGGGAATGTTTTGTTAGGAACTTCCATAACAGCAGGTTCATTCATATCATTCCAAACTCCTTTTACACCAATATCTGAAACCAATTCTTTGAATAATCCAGCCCACCATTCTCTTACTTCAGGATTTGTATAGTCTGGAAAGTTACATTCACCAGGCCAAACTTTCCCTTTCATATAAGGCCCATCGGCTCTTTTGCAGAAATAATCTTTTTCTAAAGCCTCCTTATAAATGGAGTACTCTTTATCTATTTTGATTCCTGGGTCAATAATTACAATGGTTTTGAAGCCATCTTCGGCTAATTCTGCGACCATTCGTTTTGGATCTGGAAAATATTCTTTGTTCCAAGTAAAACAACGAAAACCATCCATATAGTCAATATCCAAATAAATGGCATCGCACGGGATTTTTAGTTCCCTGAATTTTGAGGTAATCTCCTTTACATTACTTTCCGGAAAATAACTCCACTTACACTGGTGGTATCCTAGCGCCCAAAGTGGGGGTAATTCTGGTTTTCCTGTCAAATCGGTATAGGTGGTCACTACATCTTGCATTTGAGGACCATAAATGAAATAATAGTTCATTTCCCCTCCTTCTGCCCAAAAACTTGCAACATTCCTTCTTTCGTGACAAAAATCAAAATAGGTTCTAAAGGTATTGTCAAAGAAAATGCCGTAGGATTGTTTTTTTTGAAGTCCAATATAAAAAGGCACTACTTTATAAAGTGGTTCTTGATCTTTATGAAAAGCATATTGATCAGTGGCAAAATTCTCCAATCTTTTACCCTTCAAATTCAGCTGGGTTGCTTTATCACCAAGACCATAAAAGCATTCGCCATCTTTTGAGGCTTTGCTCATTTTTACAATATTGCCGCCAAATTCAAAACTTTCTTCCCAATGAAAACCCAATTCATCTTCGAGTAAAACATTTTCATTCAAATCAAAAATAGACACTCTCATATCTATTTTTTGAATTCGACATTGTACTTTACTCGTTTTTATTTGGTAATATTCGTTTTCCTCGGTAACTTCCAGAAAATTATAGCCATGAGAATGGCTTTTATCAATCGCATACGAAAAATCGTTGCTAAAATAGCCTTTTGTGGTGTATCTAAAACGTATTAAACTATCTCTAAGAACGGTTATTTTTAAAATTACACTATTGTCAGTGTAAAAATAAACCGAATCAACCTCTTTTTCAAATGAAACTATTGCTGATGGATATAAATCCCCTTTATATTCTAACTCTGTATTTGTAATCATTTTTTTGGCTTTTAAAAGGACTTATTTTATTTTCCAAAAATACAAAATTACTCTTCTAACCTAGCGATTAGAAACAGATTTAATCACGAAAACGTTGTATATTATTGCCAGATAAATAAACCCTAAAAACCAACTCTTTTTTTAAAAATAATGCATTTAAAACAAAATAAATAATTGTTTTGACAATCAAAATTTATGCAAATTTAAAAATAGTTACACTCAAAGGAGGCAAAAGCAATTCTATAGAATATTCTCTGCCATCATAAGGTGAGGCTTCAATGGATAACTTGCCTGGATTCTCGACTCCACTACCTCCATAAATATTAGCATCACTATTAAAAATCGGCACTAGTTTTCCTTTTTTAGGTAAACCGATGCGGTAATTGGGACGAACCACTTGGGTGAAATTACAAACTACGACCAAATCCTCTTTGGGTTCGTTTCCTTTTCGAATAAACGACATCACGGCATTTTGATGATCCGAGTAATTAATCCATTCGAAACCATCAGGACTAAATTGTTTTTCGTGTAGTGCGGGCTGTGATTTATAAAGAGCATTCAAATCTGTTATGGCTTTTTTGATTCCTTCATGATACTCATATTGCAACAAATGCCAATCCAAACTTACTTCAAAATTCCATTCGGCACTTTGTCCAAATTCACTACCCATAAACAGTAATTTTGTTCCGGGATGCGCAAACATATAGCCATAAAGCAACCTTAAATTGGCAAACTTTTGCCATTCATCACCCGGCATTCTTCCTGCTATGGAATGTTTTCCATAAACCACTTCATCATGAGAAAGCGGCAACATAAAGTTTTCAGAAAAAGCGTATGTCATCGAAAAAGTTAAATCGTTTTGATGGTATTTTCTGTACACCGTGTCTTTTTTAAAATATTCCAAGGTATCGTGCATCCAACCCATCATCCATTTCATCCCGAACCCTAGCCCACCCATGGAGGTCGGTCTAGAAACCATCGGAAATGAGGTACTCTCCTCGGCAATGGTCTGTACTCCTTCGAAGTTTGAATATACGGCTTCATTAAATTCTTTAAGAAAACTTATAGTATCCAAATTTTCTCTTCCTCCATAAATATTAGGTTCCCATTCGCCTTCCTCTCTGGAATAATCCAAATACAACATGGAGGCCACGGCATCAACTCGAAGCCCATCAACATGGTAATGTTGCAACCAAAAAATGGCATTGCTAATCAAAAAGGAACGCACTTCACTTCGTCCATAATTAAAAACCAAGCTTTTCCAATCCGGATGATATCCTTTTCTACGGTCTGGATGTTCGAAAAGATTGGATCCGTCAAAAAATCCCAATCCGTGGGCGTCATCAGGAAAATGGGAAGGAACCCAATCCAGAATCACCCCAATACCCGCTTGATGCAATTTATCGACCAACACCATGAAATCCTGCGGTTTTCCAAAACGGGAAGTAGGTGCAAAATATCCAACCAATTGATAACCCCAAGATGGATCGTAGGGATATTCCATTATTGGCATGAACTCCACATGAGTAAAACCCGTTTCCTTTATATAATTGACTAAGTCTTCCGCTAATTCCAGATAAGTCAGGAATTTCCCTTCTGCATTGCGTTTCCAGGAACCCAAATGCACTTCGTAAACCGAATAAGGCTTGTCCAAGTCATTATGGTCTTTACGCGCTTTCATCCATTCTTTGTCCTTCCAATTATAATCTAAATCCCAAATTACGGAAGCCGTGTGTGGTGGATGTTCACAATATAAGGCAAACGGATCCGCTTTTTCAGTAACGATTCCGTTGTTGTTGGATTGTATTTTGTATTTGTAGGTGGTCCCTTTTTCAAGGCCCGGAATAAAGCCTTCCCAAATTCCGGAGGAATCCCAACGCACCTGTAACTCATGATCGCCTTGAATCCAATAATTGAAATCCCCAACCACAGAAACAGAACGTGCTGATGGCGCCCAAACGGCAAAATAAACGCCTTTTACTCCGTCAACTTCTATAAGATGTGCGCCTAGTTTTTCGTATAATCTGAAATGCTTTCCGGCTTTGAATAAATCAATATCGAAATCAGTAAAAAGGGAATAAGGATGTACTTTGCTCATTTTTATGGTATTGTTATTTTGTATTCATTGAAACAGCAATCAATTATTGCAGCCAATAATGATTTGCCATTTATTTTAGGCTTCTATCTTAAATAGATGAAAAGGAAGTTCCGGAGATAACTCCACGAAATTCCATTCCTTATCCCAAATGTATTGATTTCCTGTAATTAAATCGGTAATCTTTATGAGTGATTTATCTAGTAACTCCTTTGGCAGCTTTACCGTTGCTTGGCTCGTATTATAGGCATCGAGATTGACAATCATTATAGTCTGGTTTTGTTTGTCGTCGTCAAACTTATAATAGGCCAAGACCTGATCATGAGTAGTGTCACAAAAAACAATGTTGTTGGTTTGTTGCAGCGAACTTTGCTCTTTTCTGATTGAATTGATGCGAGTGATAAGATTCGTGATTTTATTTTGCTTTTCCCAATCCCATTTGAAATATTCATACTTTTCGGAATCCAAATATTCTTCTTTTCCAGGTGCTAAAGGGGTCGAAATTCGATACTCGAAAACCGGTCCATAAATCCCAACACTGGAACTCAAGGTAGCGGCTAGAAAATATTTTTGAAGATGAATGGATTCATTCCCATTTTGCAAAGCAAAGGGATTAATATCTGGTGTATTGGGCCAAAAATTAGGACGGTAAAATTCTTTTTGTTCGGACCGGGTTAATTCGGTAACATATTCTGTCAATTCACTTTTGGAATTTCTCCAAGTAAAATAGGTATACGATTGGGTGAATCCCTGCTTCGCCAACTCGTTCATGATTTTTGGCCGCGTGAAAGCTTCCGCCAAAAACAAAACGTCCGGGTGTTTTTTCTTGATTTCTGAAATCAACCAACCCCAAAAAAAGAAGGGTTTTGTGTGGGGATTGTCCACTCTAAAAATCCTGATGTCGCATTCTTCTATCCAAAACAAAGCAACGTCCAGTAGCTCTTTCCAAAGGTTTTTCCAATCGGAACTTTCGAAATAGATGGGCTGAATATCTTGGTATTTCTTTGGGGGATTTTCGGCGTATTGCACCGTGCCATCAGGCCTCCACTTAAACCATTGCGGAAAATCTTTCACATAAGGATGGTCAGGCGCCGCTTGCAGTGCATAATCCATAGCCACTTCTATTCCTAACTCCTTTGCTTTTTTGACCAACGATTTAAAGTCGTCAATGGTGCCCAATTCAGGGTGGGTCGATTTGTGTCCGCCAAGATGAGAACCGATTCCCCAGGGCGATCCGACATCACCTGGTTTTGCATTGGTAGCATTATTCTTTCCCTTACGGTTTACTTCTCCAATAGGGTGAATCGGCGGAAAATACAAGGTATCAAACCCCATTGATGACACTCTTGGCAACAATTTTTCGCAATCCTTGAAAGTGCCGTGTTTCCGTTCTTCCTGCGAGGCGGAACGGGGAAAAAATTCATACCAGGTGCTGAAGAGCGCTTTTTTTCTATCAACATACACCTTCAATTGGGAAGATTTATTTTCTATAAACCGAATGGGATATTTGTTGAAGATTTGATGCAACTCGGCAGACGTAGCCACTTGAATTGCCTGGTCATAATCAGATTCATTGGTAAAATAAGTGGCGGCTTTTTCGAGGTAGTCTATCTCTGAATCAGTCGCTAGTTTCTTGACCGATTGTACATATTCGGCACCTTCCAACAATTCCGATTTAACGTGCTGGTTGTCTTGAATTTTACGTTCAGTCCCGTGTTGCCAATTCAAGGCATAGTCGACCCAACCTTCCACAAAATAGGAGTAAAACCCCTGTTTTTCGACCTTGAAAGCCGCACTCCATTCGTCGTTGTCTTGTGGAACCATCCGCACTTCCTGCCATTTATTGTCGTTTTCATGCTTAAATTTCACACAACATTCAATAATGTCATGTCCATCAGAAAAGACAGCCGCGGTTACATTTACTTTTTGATTTACAATTCTTTTAATTGGATTGGTACCGCAATCCAATTGGGGCAAAACATTTTCAATTACGATTCGGGTTTGATTCTGCATTTTGTATTTTTAAAAATTCAACTGAATATGGTGAAAACTATACTATAAGGATGAAATGTAAAAAAATCAGTTACATTAGCTATTTTATGGAATAATTATCCGGTAAAACAGCCCCTTTTTTAACAACCACAATTCCATCTTTGACGGCGTATAGCTCATTTGAATGATCCTCCAAATGTGGACCTCCGTTGATATGGACATCATTACCAATTCTACAGTTTTTATCAATAATGGCGGTATTTATATAACATCTTTCACCAATGCCGATTAATTGTTTGTTATTTTGAATATCAGCATTCATTTCATCAATATTCTGATAAAAATCGTTACCCATGACATAGCTATTTTGAATAACTGTATCCTCCCCTATTCGGGACCGGATTCCGATTACCGAATGACTAATTTCTTTGGCGTTCACAATACAACCTTCAGATATTAAAGATCTGTCTATGTTGGTTTTTTTGAATTTCGTAGGAGGCAACAATCGGGGACGCGTGTATATTTTATTCTCATTGTCAAATAAATTAAATTGAGGCAAATCGGCTGTCAAACCAATATTGGCTTCGAAAAAAGAGTCGATATTACCAATATCAGTCCAATAGCCCTCATATTGAAAGCTAAATACTTTTTTACCCCCAGCAACCGCTTGAGGAATAATTTCTTTTCCGAAATCTTTGGTGTTTGGGTTTGACATGATATCCACCAATAATTTTTTATTGAAAATATAAATTCCCATCGAGGCCAAATAATTTTTTCCTTCATTTCGCATTTGATCGCTAACATCCGATTTCCAATCCGGCAACAGTTCTTTGGCTGGCTTTTCAATAAACGATTCAATACAACTTTCAGAATTGGTTTTTAGAATGCCAAATTCAGGAGCATCTTTATCATTAACTGGTAAAGTGGCTATGGAGATGTCCGCTTCATTTTTTATATGAGCCACAATCATCTCATCCAAATCCATTTGGTACAATTGATCCCCAGAAAGAATCAAGGCATAGTCAAATTTATGGTTTAAAAAATGAGGCATACATTGCCTTACGGCGTCGGCGGTTCCCTGAAACCAAGTGGGATTATCCGGTGTTTGTTCAGCGGCCAAAATATCGACAAAAGCATGACTAAAAATACTAAAATGGTAGGTGTTCTTGATGTGTGCATTCAAGGAAGCCGAATTGAATTGGGTCAAAACAAATATCCGGTAAATATCAGAATTCATGCAATTTGAGATTGGAATATCAACTAATCGGTACTTTCCCCCAATCGGAACAGCGGGTTTTGAACGTGACTCTGTCAATGGAAATAATCTGGAGCCCTGACCACCACCGAGAATAATTGCGATAACATTTTTCCTTTTAGCTTTCATTTTTTGTTTAGTATTAAATTATACAATTCTATATATTGCTGACAAACATTTTCCCAGGAATGGTCAATGGCCATAGCTGATTTACGAATATCATTTAATTTTTTCTTGTCTTTATATAAATTCACCGCCCTTTGAATCGAATAACAAACATCGCTCACAGTGGCTTGATCATGGCAGATGCCGTTTCCGTCGTCGCCAAAATCGATTACCGTGTCTTTCAGGCCTCCCGTTCGTCTCACAATGGGAATTGTGCCATAGCGCAAAGCATACATTTGGTTCAAACCACAAGGCTCTAACCTTGAAGGCATCAATAAAAAATCAGAACCCGCATAAATCAGGTGTGCTAATGCTTCATTATACCCAATATAAACATTGCAGTTTCCTTTAAAACCAGTCAACAAATGACCCAATTGATTTTCTATTTCCGGGTTTCCCGATCCTAAAACCAGAATGTTGATTTCTTTATAATTTTCAGACAAAGCAAATGCAGCGGCATGGGGTAATAAATCCGCTCCCTTTTCCTCCAATAACCTTCCAATGAAACTAAAAAGCGGTTTTTTTGGGTCTAAATTGAACTCCACGCACAACTTTTCTTTGTTCTCCTGCTTCCCTTTTTTGAAATTTTTACTAGAAAAATTACTTTCCAACATCCTATCGGTGGCTGGATTCCAAACCTCAACGTCAATCCCGTTCAAAATGCCTTTAGACTTGTGTCGCACAAGGTTAAACAACGACTCTAATCCATAGGCCGAATAATTAATTTCATTCAGATAATTCGGTGAAACTGTTGTCACCGCCGAAGCGCATTTGATGGCCGTCGCCAATGAATTGATGCTGTTGTTCCATTGCAAAAGAGTCACTTTCGACAAATCGAATTCTGGCAAATAATACAATTTATCAAAACCGAATTGCCCTTGATAGATCGAATTGTGTATCGTAATCACCGATGGGGTGTGCTGCAACTTCAAATATTTAGGAGCATGTAACATCATAAACGGAATTAATCCCGTGTGATGGTCGTGGCAATTGATGACATCAGGAACTTCCGTTCTGCTAATGATCCAATCCAATGCAGCGATTTGAAAAGACACAAACCGCTCGATATCATCTTCATAACCATAGATGTCTTTTCGATCGAATAATTCCGGAATTGCTATCAAATACAATTCGAATCCCAACTTATCCGAACTTTCCTTAAGAACGTTGAACGGAAAATTAAAATTCCCCAATTTCACATAATCCGAATAAACACAATCCCACTTATTTTCTTTTATGAAGGTGGTTTCATAACAAGGAAGCACCACGCTAACTCGATGATTCGCGTTATTTTGATATTTTGGCAAGGCTCCCACAACATCGGCCAAACCGCCCACTTTTGCCACTGGATAACACTCCGCAGCGATATGAAATATTTCCATTTAAGAATCAGTTTCTTTTCGAATTGCTATATAATCCGTCCTTTTATGATGGATTAGGCACTCCATTTATCTAATATTTCATAAAAATACGTTAATAAAAAAATATAAATTATCTTACTTTTATGTTTTTTAAATTTAGTAAAAAAAATAGAAAATACTAATGACTGTGAAAATTTATTGAAATGCCAAAAAAAACCATCAATCCGAGCCAATCTTTAAAAATTCCGAAACTAATTTTACCAAGTGGCAAATATAATGCTTTTATTTTGCCCAAAATAATACCTTTTATTTGTTGTACAGTTATTTATAACTCCTGTAAAAAGAGAAAAAAATCTAAAAAGAGAATTGAAAATGAATAGTAAAAGCACTCAAAAATTAGTAAACAAAAAGATTATAGGCAACATAAATATAAAGCCTGATGTTAAAGTTAGCTACTCGTTTTAAATTGGGTATAAAATCGCGCCTCAATTCTCTTAATATCCTTTATAGAATTCTTGGCCCAAGCCAATCGCTTAATTAAGATTTCTTCTTCGGACAAATGCCAATCGATATCCGAATGGCGTAATCTACTCATCAAGTTCTGGATGATGATGGCCGCCGAAACCGAAATATTCAGACTCTCGGTAAAACCGGTCATGGGGATTTTGAGAAAGCCATCGGCTTTTTGCAAAATCTCCTCTGACAAACCGTCCCGTTCCGTACCAAAAAACAAGGCGCTGGGTTTCGAAATGTCAAAGTCATCTAGCAAACAATCATTCTCGTGTGGGGTTGTGGCAATGATTTGGTAGCCTTGGCTTTTCAACGTATCGAGGCAATTGGTAACGTTGTCAAATTTATTGATGTCAACCCATTTTTGGGCACCCATCGCAATTTCCTTATCGATGCTTTTGCCATAGCGCTGTTCGATCACGTTCAACTCCTGAATACCAAAAATCTCGCAACTACGCATCACCGCACTGGCATTGTGCATTTGGAAAATGTCTTCCACAGCAATGGTAAAATGTTTGGTTCTGTTTTCCAATACTTTCAGAAACTTGTTTTTCCTATTTTCAGTCAGGATATTTTCGAGGAAATGAAGGTAGTCGAGGTCAATCATATTGCGGAATTATTTTGGCAAAAATAACAAAAAAGATTACTTTTATTTTCAAAAATAATCTTTCGGCTTTTATGCCTTCTTGGCAAAAAATATAAAACATGAAAAAGAAACTAGTCGTCTTATCAGGAGCGGGAATAAGTGCTGAAAGTGGAATCCAAACTTTTCGTGATTCCGATGGACTTTGGGAAGGGCACAATGTCATGGATGTGGCAACACCCCAAGGTTGGCAGAAAAACCCCAAATTAGTGCTGGATTTTTACAACCAAAGACGCCGAAAATTACACAAAGTACAACCCAATTTAGGGCATCAAATCCTAACGGAATTGGAACACCATTTCGAGGTGCAAATCATCACCCAAAACGTAGACAACCTTCACGAAAGATCAGGTAGCTCTAATGTATTGCATCTTCACGGAGAATTGTTGAAAGTGAGAAGTACCAAAAACAGCCATTACATCCTGGACTGGCAAGGCGATTTAAATTTTGGCGATTTTGACGACAAAGGGAACCAATTGCGACCACACATCGTCTGGTTTGGCGAGGAAGTTCCAGCCTTGGAAGAAGCTGTGTTTCTCGTTCAAAATGCGGATATTCTTATCATTATTGGCACTTCCTTGCAGGTTTATCCTGCGGCTAGTTTGATGAATTTTGCTAAAGCAACGATACCTGTTTTTTATGTTGACCCGAATCCTGCCGAAATTTACAATTTACCAAATGACATCAAAGTGATTGCCACGACGGGTGAAAAAGGGATGAAAATCGTTCAAAAAGAACTTAAAAAATTAAAATAGTAATTGCATTTGCAAAAATCAATTTCAATGGCAAAATTTTTAAATCTGAAATCTGAAATCTAATATCTGAAATCCGTTATCTTTGCGCTTTCTAACAACACCACAACAATGACTGAATTAAACGAATTAAACGCCGTATCGCCAATTGACGGCAGATACAGAAGCAAAACCAGTTCCCTTTCGAAATTCTTCTCAGAAGAAGCCTTAATCAAATACCGCGTATTGGTAGAAATTGAATATTTCATTGCGCTTTGCCAAATTCCTTTGCCTCAACTTGCAGCCGTCAACTCGAATGTATTCGAAAGTTTGCGCTACATTTATAGCAACTTCTCTACCGAAGATGCCCTTTGGATCAAAGAAACCGAAAAAGTGACCAACCACGATGTAAAAGCCGTGGAATATTTCATTAAAGACGCTTTCGAAAAACTGGGATTGTCCCCATACAAAGAGTTCATCCACTTCGGACTGACTTCCCAAGACATCAACAATACCGCGATTCCGCTTTCGACCAAAGAGGCTTTCGAGAAAGTATACATGCCCTCCTTGATCGCTTTAACTTCCAAATTGAAAGAGTTGAGTTTAGAATGGGCTAACATCCCCATGCTCGCCAGAACCCACGGACAACCGGCTTCCCCTACTCGTTTGGGCAAGGAAATCGGGGTTTTTGTAGAACGTTTGGAAGAGCAAATGCGATTGTTGTTCAACATTCCTTTTGCTTCCAAATTTGGTGGTGCCACCGGAAATTACAATGCCCATCACGTGGCCTATCCGCAAATTGATTGGAGAAAATTCGGAGGGACCTTTGTGGAGGAAAACTTGGGATTGCATCACTCCTTTCCGACCACACAAATCGAGCATTACGATCATTTTGCTGCGTTTTTTGATGCGTTAAAAAGAATCAATACCATCATAATAGACTTAGATCGAGATATTTGGACCTATGTGTCGATGGACTATTTCAAACAAAAAATAAAAGCGGGAGAAATTGGTTCCTCGGCGATGCCGCACAAGGTAAACCCGATTGATTTTGAAAACTCAGAAGGAAATTTAGGCATAGCTAATGCGATTTTCGAACACCTTTCGGCCAAATTGCCTTTGTCCAGATTGCAACGCGACTTGACCGACAGTACGGTTTTGAGAAACATCGGCGTGCCGATGGGACATACCTTAATCGCTTTTGAAGCGACCTTGAAAGGCTTGAACAAACTGCTTTTGAACGAATTCAAATTCCACGAAGATTTAGAGAAAAACTGGGCGGTAGTTGCCGAGGCGATACAAACCATTTTGCGTCGTGAAGCCTACCCAAATCCGTATGAAGCCCTGAAAGGACTGACTAGAACTAACGAAGCCATCGACAAAAAAGCCATCCATGATTTCATAGCTACTTTATCCGTTTCGGCTGAGATCAAGGCTGAATTAATGCAAATCACGCCGAGTAATTTCTTGGGTATTTAAAAAAATAAAGAGGAATTCATCATAAAAAAAGCTATCTTTAATGGTAGCTTTTTTTGGTTACGGACGTTACTAAGCCCTAACCGGCAGAAGCAAACCGTTTCATAAAACCTCCCCGTGATGAAATCAAATTTTGCAGCCAAAGCTTTTCTTTTTTGTGGGATGCTATTTCTCTTTTTTTCGTGTAAAAAAGAAGACAATAAGAAAGAACCCCTTGCGCCAAATTCAGCCGGAGTGGTGATGACTTTTGACGATGCTTATGTGTCTGAATGGATGGTCCTGAACAAGCAAATGAGACCCTATTGCTGGAAAGCCACTTTCTGTGTTTCCAACCTAAACTCCTTGACTCTTTCTGAAATAAACGGGCTCCTTTCCCTGCAAAACGAAGGGCATGAAATTGCCGGGCATAGCCTGCATCATCGTAACGCCGCCCAGTTTGTCGCCCAACATGAAATAGACCTATACCTCCGCCAAGAGGTAAATCCCATGCTGGCTTTAATGGATTTTTATGGTTTAAAAGCTACTGCATTTGCCTATCCTTACGGTGCCAGAAGCGCCGCCCTTGACACCGCCTTGCTGAAAAAATTCAAAATACTCCGAGGAACCGTTTATGGTGTGAAAAAACCAAGCCAACGCAATTTTTATTTCGATCATTCGAAAGTAGTTTATGGATTCGGGATGGACGCTAATTATGGCTATTTTAGTATTTCCCAAGTTTTGAAACTGTTGGAATATGCCAAAAAGAACAACAAAATACTCATAGTAGTAGGTCACAAGCCCGTCAAAAAAATAACAAGGCGGTATCAGACCGAAACAAAAACGGTAGCGATAATTTGCAAGTATGTCCAACAGCACCAAATGAAGTTTTACACCTTATCGGAATTATACGAATTGAAATAGCAACGTTTTTGAAACAAAAAAAGCGAAAGATGAATCTTGCGACTTTGTATTCAAAATTTAAAAAACTAGCTGCACGCTCCGCAAAGTCTCCGACTTTGAGGATGTGTTTGTCAGTCTTTGACTGAAAAAAATTAATTAGTACAAAATTAAATAGGTTAAAAACCGAAAGACCATACCTCAAAGTCGCAGACTTTGCGGAGCGAAGTATGTTGTTTTGAAGAACTGCGTTATTATCGCTTTACTAATAGCTAACACCAAAAAACCAGGATCCAACACCCAGCAATAGTTTCGGATAGAACTTTAATAAAAAACGCTCCGTATTAACGAAACTCGATTTTTTGTATATTTGTCTTTTAAATATAGATGTATTATGACTACAATTACTATAAATGAGCGAACCAAAGCAGGAAAAATAGTATTGGAACTTGCCAAAATGCTTTCTGATACCGGGAGTAAAGGAATAACTATTGATACAAGATTAAACGTTGCTGCAGTAAAACCAGACGCAAAAGAATTAACCCCAAAACAGCGTACTTGGATAAATAGATTAAAAAAAGTAAAGCATGATGTAGCCGCAGGAACTTTCAAAGGTCAATCTGCACAATCTTTTTTAGATGAATTATAAAACAGAAATTGATCCAGAATTTAGCAAAGAATTCAAAAGATTACTCAAAAAATTCCCCTCTTTAAAATCTGACTTTCAAAATATTTTAGACCATATTGAAAAGGAATTAAACCTTGCAGATGATTTAGGGAATGGCTTCAAAAAAATTAGAATAAATATAAAGTCTAAAGGGAAAGGTGCCAGCGGTGGCGGAAGAGTTATAACTTATGAAACCATTGTAGCAATAGATAACAAATTAGTGCTTTTTGTATCAATATACAATAAAGGCGATTATGATGCTATTAACCTGACCATTTTAAAGAAAAATTTAGGACTATAGGCTGCTTCTGCCCAGCAAAAAAAGTAAAGAACTCCACTTAATAAATGGTATAAAAAAAGGCGCAAGAATTACTTCTTGTGCCTTTTGACTTTTAGAATTTAAACTAATTACCTCGAATAATTCGGAGCTTCTTTGGTAATCGTCACATTATGCGGATGACTTTCGGTGATTCCGCTGGAAGTTATGCGAACAAAACGTCCTGTTTCCTGTAAGGTAGGTACATCTTTAGCACCGCAATACCCCATTCCGGCACGAAGTCCGCCAATGAATTGTTGCATGCTTTCTTCCAAGTGCCCTTTGTATGGCACACGCCCCACGATTCCCTCGGGAACTAGTTTCTTGACATCGTCTTCCACATCTTGGAAATATCGGTCTTTCGATCCGCCTTCCATGGCTTCGACAGATCCCATGCCACGGTAGGATTTGAATTTTCTGCCTTCGAAAATGATCGTTTCTCCAGGAGATTCTTTGGTACCGGCCAGAAGCGAACCGAGCATCACACAATCAGCCCCGGCAGCAATCGCCTTAGGGATATCGCCAGTGTAGCGAATACCACCATCAGCAATCACAGGAACTCCTGTTCCTTTTAAAGCGGCAGCCACTTCAAGAACCGCAGAAAACTGAGGAAAACCTACCCCTGCGATAATACGTGTGGTACAAATAGAACCCGGACCAATGCCTACTTTCACACCATCGGCACCGTTTTCAACCAAGAATTGAGCTGCTTCGGGTGTGGCAATATTTCCAACAACAACGTCTATTTTTGGAAATTTAACTTTTATAGCTTTCAACACATTGACTACGCCTTGGGTATGACCGTGGGCGGTATCAATAATGATGGCATCGACACCCGCTTGTATCAAAGCAGTAGCTCTTTCGAGTGCATCGCCCGTTACACCAATGGCTGCCGCCACGCGCAAACGTCCGTAAACGTCCTTGTTCGCAATAGGTTTTTGAGTCAGTTTGGTAATATCTCTAAAAGTGATTAGCCCAACCAATTTATAATCGGCATTGACTACAGGGAGTTTTTCGATTTTATACCCTTGTAAAACAACCTCAGCTTGTTCTAATGAAGTGCCTTCGGAAACCGTTATTAGGTTTTGCGAAGTCATCACTTCGATAATAGGTCTTGCATTGTTTTTCTCGAAACGCAAATCACGATTGGTTACAATCCCTTTCAATATTTTGTTTTCATCCACAATTGGAATACCGCCAATACCAAATTCTTTCATGGCATTTTTGGCATCGGCAACGTTAGAACTCAAAGGCAAAGTCACGGGATCAATAATCATCCCCGACTCGGCACGTTTTACTTTACGCACTTTGGCCGCTTGTTGTTCGATGGTCATATTTTTGTGCAAAACCCCTATTCCGCCTTCTTGGGCCATAGCAATTGCCATCGCACTTTCCGTAACGGTGTCCATAGCAGCAGACACAATAGGAACATTAAGCGTTATATTTCTGGAAAATCTTGATTTTATACTCACTTCGCGAGGAAGCACGTTAGAATAGTTTGGAACTAATAATACATCATCGTAAGTCAGCCCTTCGCCGATAATCTTGGAGTTGTGTGCGATCATTGCAATTTGAAGTTGTAGTTAAATTGCGTGCAAATATAGAGAATCTTTAGCAGAAAAACACTTAAATTTCATAATAATTCATTAAATTGCAGAGTAGACCTATTTCTGATTTTTAACTTGGTTCGCTCATTTGCTAAAATGAAATAACTGCTATTATTCTTCAATGGAAAAATCAAACCATTCATTAAAAGGCCTTTCTGACGAGGAAGTAGTTCAGTCAAGAGAAATGAATGGTTTTAATTCTCTGGATTTTCAGGACAAAAATAGCTTCCTTGTTTCTTTAATAGATTTAGTTAAAGAACCCATGTTTTTACTTCTTCTAACCGCTACAAGTATTTATTTTATAACAGGAAAATATGGCGACGGAATATTCATGGTAATGGCAATCGTATTGATTTCTGCCATTTCACTCTATCAAGAATCCAAAAGCAGGAATGCTATTGCATTACTAAAAAAATTATCGCAACCCAAAAGTAAAGTCATTCGAAACGGAGAAATCCTCGAAATTCCGAGCGAAGAAATTGTGTTGGGCGATTTCATACAAACCGAAGAAGGTACTTCTATTCCAGCCGATGGAATTATCCTTCAATCTAATGATTTTTCGGCAAACGAATCCATTCTGACTGGAGAATCACTTATTGTATTTAAAAGTATCAAATCCGGAAGCAATACCGTTTTTCAAGGAACAATCGTAACAAGCGGTTTGGGTATTTGCAAAGTAACTGCCATTGGGAACCAAACCCAATTGGGGAAAATCGGAAAAAGTCTAGAATCTATCGCCGAGGAAAAAACACCTTTGCAAATGCAAATTGGGGATTTTGTCACGAAAATGTCCCTCGTGGGTTTAGTAATATTCAGTATTGTTTGGGGAATTAACTTTTATAATTCAAGAGTTTTTTTAGATAGCTTACTCAAAGCACTCACCTTGGCGATGAGCATTATCCCTGAGGAAATTCCAGTTGCTTTCACTACATTCATGGCTTTGGGTGCTTGGCGGTTGATGAAAATGGGAATTATCGTGAAGCAAACTAAAACTGTGGAGACCCTAGGTAGTGCCACTGTAATTTGCGTAGATAAAACAGGAACTATTACCGAAAATAAAATGAGTTTGGCACAGTGGTATGTTTTTTCAAATGACACAATGAATGACAACTTCAATAGCAATAAACAATTGAACAAAGAAGAGGAGGAATTATTAAATCTTGCCATGTGGGCGAGTGAACCTATCCCTTTTGACGGAATGGAACTTGCGCTACATGAAGCCTATTCAAAATTCAATACTACGGACGAACGCCCTGATTTCAAATTAGTCCACGAATACCCTCTGGGAGGGAGTCCGCCCATGATGACCCATGTTTTTGAAAACCAAAATGAAATCCGAATCATCGCCGCAAAAGGAGCCCCGGAAGCTTTAATCGCTTGTTCCAATTTATCGAAAGCCGAAACGCAACAAATCAACAACGCCATTGAATCGATGTCGAAACAGGGATTTCGAGTTTTGGGTGTTGGTATTGCTAGCTTTCCAGGAAATGATTATCCAAAAACACAGCAGGAATTCCCCTTTAGATTCAAAGGATTGGTAGCCTTTTATGACCCACCAAAAGAGAATATCAAAGTAGTATTTAACACCTTTTATAATGCGGGCATTCAAGTAAAAATAGTAACGGGAGACAATGCCACAACAACCTCAACTATCGCCAAACAAATTGGTCTCCGAAATCCTGAAAATACCCTGAATGGGAATGAATTGATGGCCATGGACGAGGAAACCCTGAAAGATAAGGTACTGCAAACTACCATTTTCACCCGAATGTTCCCTGAAGCCAAGCTCAAAATTATAGAGGCTTTAAAAGCGAATGATCAAATTGTAGTCATGACAGGCGATGGCGTGAATGATGGCCCGGCTTTAAAATCGGCGCATATTGGGATTGCCATGGGTAAAAAAGGAACCGAGATTGCCAAAGAAGCCGCTAACCTCATCTTGATTGAGGATGATTTGGCCAAAATGATTGAGGCTATCGCCATGGGACGAAAAATTTATGCCAACCTGAAAAAAGCCATTCAATACATTATTTCTATACACATTCCCATTATCATGATTGTTTTTATTCCGCTGGTATTGGGATGGGTGTACCCCAATATTTTTTCGCCGGTACACATTATTTTTCTAGAAATAATCATGGGGCCAACCTGCTCTATAATTTACGAAAATGAACCTATTGAGCCCAATATGATGTTCCAAAAACCACGTCCGATGACTACCACTTTTTTCAAGCTGAAAGAAATAACAATCAGCATTATTCAGGGACTTTTCATTACGCTAGGACTTCTGTTTTCTTACCAATATTGTATTCAAGAAAACTGTACCGAAAATGTAACCCGAACAGTCGTATTTCTGACTTTAATTGCTTCCAATATTTTCCTGACCTTGGCCAATCGTTCGTTTTATTATTCGATAGTCACGACTTTGGCGTACAAAAACAATTTGGTTTTGATTATTATCGGAATCACCGTTTTAATAACCAGTCTATTGCTCCTAGTTCCTTTTTTTGCTGCTTTTTTCATGTTTGGAACCGTATCGGCTTCTCAAATAGGATTAGGAGTTCTGGTGGGATTTGTTTCGGTAATCTGGGTGGAAATATATAAGGGATTCAAACGTAGTGGTCAAAAATGAACCATGTTTTTATTCCGATACCTCTTTATCCGAAAAAATAATATTGAGCCCCAATTGAATAGACAGGCTTTTGGCTTTGCTGATATCCCGGTATTCGAGCAAGTTGTCAACCAGGAAATAAAAATTGACTTTGCTTAAAGTAGTAGACAAGCCCAAGCCTATATTTCGGATTGAAAAGGAATCCAATGTATAAGTAGCCTTCATTTCCAAAGCATCAGAAACTCTCCTTCTATAATAGCCCGTGAGCGCTATAAAAGGAACTCGAGGCGTCGACATCACAAACAATTGGGTTCCAAGCGAATTCATATATTCCATTTCGTTTCCATTGCAATTACAACCCGAATTTTCAGGCTCCCCAAAAGAATATTGAAGGGAAGTGTTTAATTTTATGGGACGCCAAGTGGTGTATTTTTTGTGCAAGGTTTCAAAAGGGAGGGCATCATTAAATTCGTTACTTATGTTTGCCGTTGAAGAACTCCCCGTGATAAAATTAGGTGTCAAGCCTTCGTGAACATAATACCCCTTAAAACTGTAATTTTCAACTTCCTTAGTGTGTCTTATGAAACCAACGTCGGAAATGCTTGCCGTAAATTGAATGTTCTGCTTAGGATAATAGGTCAATCCGACATCGAGTCCCAATCCCAGGTTACCGCCCAAAAGTGTTTTTTTAGAAATATCGCTGGCAGCATTGCCGGTATAATTTTGGGTATAATTTAAAAATCCAGATGAATTAAGCATGAGATTTGAAGCAATTATCTGCTTATAAGACGCATTTTCGGCAGGCACAGTGTAAACATAACCGGAATTTTTAGTCGATGCAATGTTAAAAAGGCTGGAATAAATCTTTCCCCTAACACCCAGAATTAATTTTTCATTTACTTTTTGGTGCAATCCAAGATGAAAAACCGAAAGCAACTCGCCTTTCACATTAAAATCACCCAAATTAAAAACCTTGCCCAAATAATCCTTGTTACCATCCAATGCCAAAACTACCAGATCTTTAGGCATATAAAGCAAGAACTCTAGTTCTTGATACATGCCAAAAGAAACATAAGAATCTCCCTCATCGCTTCCGATTTTAAAACCGCCATTAAAAAATTCTATTTGCTCGTTTAACGCAATCTTGTCATTTCTTGAGCTTGAAAACACAACATTCCTTAATTTGGTATTAAAATCCATTCCGTCATTGGCATACAAATCAAAGGCCGAAAAACCACTAGAACCAATATTTGCAGATATACCGGATAACAACGGAATGCCTACATACCAGTTGTATTTAAAATCAGAACCCGGATTAGTCAACAAAGACTGTGGAACCGAAGTGAAATTGTAAAGTAATTGCTTGTTTTGGGAGAAGCAAGCAATGGATAGGAAAAGCATAAAAAAGAATCTTAATTTTCTCATTTGATGCTAAAATAACCGGTGGTACTAGAACGCAATTTGAGACTGCCCAAACTACTCTCGCTTAAAATAGGTCCAGGAGATAACATGGAAATGGTAAAAGACATTTTTCTGGTGCTTGTCAATACATCGAGGTTGCTTTCAAACAGTTCGGTCATTTTGACAAGTTTTTCCACTCCCGTATAAGCTGGCACAGGAATACTAATGCTGTAAAGTGGGATATCATCAGCATCTAGTAATACCAAATCGATGATATAATCCCTGTTAATGGTATTGTTGATTTCAAAAAAGAATTCAACCTTAAGTAAGTTATTTTTAAAAAAGGAATCCTTGAATAAGTCAAAGTTAGGTACGTCTACAAACTGCGGTTGTTCTATTCCTCCACTAACAAATTGATGGGCAGGGATATCAAAAGTAGCTAAATTTGCTACTATTACAGGTTCTAAAGCCAAGTTATTGCCTTGGTTGAAATCTAAATCACTTGAACAAGATAAAACGGATAAAATACTTATCCCTAACATTGTATACTTTAAAAAAAATCTTTTCATAATTCCGTTAAAATAAAAATTCATGTTTCTATTTTCCATCGCTTATCACACTATAAAAAACGTCTGTTCCTCCTTAATAGTATTAATCCTAATTGCAAGCCTCTTCAAACAATTTCGATTCTAATGAAAGTCCGCAAATAATTTTGAGGCTTCATTGTAAGCACTTTCAAAACTCAAGGGATTTAAGTTTGTGTTTTCTTTTTTAGAAGTGAAATAAGACACTAATTTTTCCGTAGGCATATTACCCGTTAAGGTGTCCGTTGCCATGGGACAGCCGCCAAAACCTTGAATGGCCCCGTCAAAACGACGGCATCCTGCATTATAGGCCGCATCTACTTTCTCGAACCACCTGCCTGGAGTGGAATGCAAATGGGCACCAAATTCAATCTTGGCATATTTCGGAATTAAATTCGAAAATAAATACTCAATTACTTCTGGTGTGGAACTGCCAATGGTATCGGAAAGCGAGAGAATTTTGACCCCCATACTGGATAGCTTTTCCGTCCACTCCCCCACTATTTCAATATTCCATGGATCTCCGTATGGATTCCCGAATCCCATGGAGAGATAAGCCACCAATTCTTTATTGCTAGTCTCGGCAATTTCTAGGATTTGCTGCAAAGTCACTATGGATTCGGCGATTGTTTTATGGGTATTCCGCATTTGGAAATTCTCTGAAATCGAAAAAGGAAAGCCTAAGTATTTAATTTCGGGGTAAACGCAAGCTTTTTCAGCACCTTGTGTGTTGGCAATGATAGCCAATAGTTTACTGCGAGTTTGGGAAAGATCCAGACGTGCCAATACTTCGGAAGTATCTTGCATTTGTGGAATAGCTTTAGGCGAAACAAAACTCCCAAAATCGATGGTATCAAAACCCACACGTAGTAGTGACTGCAAGTAAGCCACTTTTCTTTCGGTAGGAATAAATGTCTTTATGCCTTGCATGGCATCACGAGGACATTCGATGATTTTTATTGCTTCCATAGAAGCCCAAATATAAGAAAGTTTAGAGTTTAAAAGTTTAAAGTTTCTCTAAAATCTTCTTGTTAATAGCCTTAACCAATGCTGGTCCTTCGTAGATAAAACCAGTATAAAGTTGGATTAAACTTGCCCCAGCTTCGAGTTTCTCTATGGCGTCTTGTGCGGAATGGATTCCTCCTACCCCAATGATAGGAAAGGCCTTATTGCTTTTTTCAGACAGAAAACGGATTACTTCAGTGGAACGTTTTGCCAATGGCTTTCCTGACATTCCGCCTGTTTCACACCTATTTGCAGATTGCAATCCTTCACGGGAGATGGAAGTATTGGTAGCAATAACCCCTGCGATTTTTGTCTCTTTCACTATATCGATAATATCCAGCAGTTGGCTGTCGGTCAAATCTGGGGCGATTTTCAAGAGAATCGGTTTGGATTTTGGCTTCGCTAAATTCTCCTTTTGCAAAGCTTGCAACAATTGGGTCAGGGGTTCTTTTTCTTGTAATTCCCTCAAATTTGGCGTATTTGGTGAACTCACGTTGACCACAAAATAATCGACGTAATCGAACAAGGTCTCAAAACAAATCAGATAATCATCGACTGCATTTTCGTTTGGAGTCAATTTATTTTTACCAATGTTTCCACCAATGAGCACTCCCTTGTTCTTTTTTAATCTCTCAACGGCTTCTTGAACTCCGCCGTTATTAAAACCCATTCGGTTAATGATAGCCTGATCTTCTTTTAGACGAAACAATCGCTTTTTTGAATTTCCAGCTTGTCCTTTTGGAGTTAAAGTTCCTATTTCGATAAATCCGAAACCAAAGTGGGATAATTCCTGATACAATACTGCATCTTTATCAAAACCCGCGGCCAAGCCAACTGGATTTTTAAATTTCAACCCAAAAACTTCGATTTCTAATCGCTTGTCATTGACAGCGTATAATGATTCGAAAAGTGCTGAAACCCCGGGTATTTTAGATACGATTCGAATTAAAAAAAAAGTAAAATAATGGACCTTTTCGGGGTCAAACAGAAAAAGTAATCGGCGAATCAGTAGTTTGTACATTGATAATATATTGATTATGCAAAAGTAGAACTATCTACTCGATATCGAAATGTTTAGAGATTATTTTTTTACTTTTTTAAATGATTAGAGCTGAAAATAGAAGTTTTAAAATTGCGAATTTTAATTACATTTGCACAGATTTTCCTATTGTTATTTGATTCCAAACTATTTATGAAAAATATTCAAATTCTAGTTTTGTTCCTAATTGGCAGCGCACTAGTCATTGCGGGAGTTCTGTTCAAAATCTCAAACGAACCAAAAGATCGCACCAGTTTATTTTTAATTGTCGGGATGACATTTGAAGCCGTTGCCGCAATTTTATTAATTTTGAAAATATTTACGAAGAAAAACAATAAAGATTCTTTTCTGGATAGTTAATTCATATTTAATGAACATCAAACTCATAGCCATTGGCAAGACCGACAATAAAAACCTACAATCGCTGATGGAGGAATATCAAAAACGGTTGTCTTTTTACATCAAATTCGATTTAGAGGTAATTCCCGATATCAAGAATGTAAAAAACTTGTCCGAAAGCCAGCAAAAAGAAAAAGAAGGGGAATTGATTTTGGCTAAAATAATGCCAACCGACCAACTTATTTTGTTGGATGAAAACGGAAAAGCCTTTTCTAGCATGGCTTTTTCAGAGGAATTGCAGAAGAAAATGAATTCAGGAGTAAAAACTTTGGTTTTCGTTATTGGCGGTCCTTACGGTTTTTCAGAAGCCGTTTATGCCAAAGCAAACGGCAAAATATCCCTTTCTCTAATGACTTTTTCGCACCAAATGGTACGTTTATTTTTTATAGAGCAATTGTATCGTGGATTCACGATTTTGAAAAACGAACCCTATCATCACCAGTAAAAAGTAGTCAGTTTGCAGTCACACTATACATCTGCCGCGATGTTAAAAGTTTTCAGATTTAGTAGATGAATTCTTTATTGCAGTTCATCTACATCCCTACTATTTTGTAGATATCTTCATTTTATATTTTTCCTACAATTTCATCATTTCGGGAATCACGAGTCGGAAAGGCAATCGTTTATCGATATTTAAAATCCAATTGGTTGAAATAAGCTCATTTTTCTTATTTACCTCCGCCAAGGTTACCTACTCATTACTTCTAAAAAAATGGGCGAATGATCTTTAACAATTGTCACATTAGATTTTGGCAACAAGATATCTTCTTTGTTTCCGCAGAAAAGCAACATAAAAAGGATTGCTTCACTAAAAAATTTCATTATTGACCCTTGAGTTTATTGAACAAAGTAACACATTCAATAGCCTCTTTAACATCATGAACGCGAAGGATTTTGGCTCCTTTGGTCAAGGCAATGGTATTCAAAGCCGTGGTTCCGTTTAGTGCTTCTTGGGCATTGGAATTTAAGATTTTATAAATCATTGATTTTCTCGAAAAACCAACTAATAAGGGGAGTTCCAATATTTCGAACAAACCCAGTTTTTGTAAAACTTCATAATTTTGCTCCACTGTTTTAGCAAAACCAAACCCAGGATCTATGACCAAATCATTAATACCATAACTTCTTGCTTTTGAGACCCTTTCAGAAAAATAGAAAAGCATTTCCTTGACGATATTGTCATAATTGGTCATCGTTTGCATAGTCTGTGGAGTTCCCCGCATGTGCATCATGATGTAAGGCACATTATATTTGGCAATAATTTCCAACATTTTATCATCGAGATTTCCTGCGGAAATATCGTTGATAATAGCCGCTCCATTTTCCAGGCAAGCTTTAGCGACTTCGCTTCTAAAGGTATCGATGGAAATTAGGGTTTCAGGGAATTTTTCTAAAATTAATTGGACAATTGGGACAATTCTTTGTAACTCTTCTTTTTCCGAAACAAATTCAGCACTAGGTTTACTGGAATAAGCACCGATATCAATGAATGTTGCTCCATCACTCAACATTTTTTCGACTTGCGACAAGATTACACTTTCGGTTTTAAACTTCCCTCCGTCAAAAAAAGAGTTGGGAGTCACATTCAAAATCCCCATTACTTTGGGTGAGACCAAATCCATAAGTTGCCCTTTGCCGTTAATTGTCATTTTCAAAATCAAAAATCGTTAGTTATCATTCTTCAATCCAAAAAATTATCCTTATTTTTGTGACAAATATACAGCATTAAATGAACATTACTTCACAGGAATATGATAAGGTAATCGCAATTTGCCGTTCCCTTTTTATCAATAAAATGAAAGATTATGGCAGTGCTTGGCGCATCTTGAGATTGCCGTCATTGACAGACCAAATTTTTATAAAAGCTCAAAGGATACGAAGTTTACAGGAAAATACCGTTCGAAAAGTGGACGAAGATGAAACCGGAGAATTCATCGGAATTATTAATTATTCTATTATGGCTTTGATCCAACTCGAACTTGGAATTGTCGATCAACCAGATTTAGACCTAGAAAAAGCTACTCAATTATATGATGCCAAAGTCATACTCACCAAGGAATTAATGGAAAATAAAAACCACGATTATGGTGAAGCTTGGCGTGAAATGCGTGTGAGTTCCTTGACCGATTTAATCTTGCAAAAACTGCTTCGCGTGAAACAAATCGAAGACAATAAAGGAAAAACTTTGGTGTCTGAAGGCATTGACGCTAATTATCAGGATATGATTAATTATGCTGTTTTTGCTTTAATTTTAATGAAAAATAAAATTAAAAACCTTTAAAAATAATTTTAAATAACATAAAAATCATGAAAAACTTCATCACTCAATTCTCCAGACTTTTCGTTGGGATTTTATTCATAATTTCAGGTCTTATAAAACTAAATGACCCGATCGGATTCTCTTATAAACTAGCAGAATATTTTAGCGAACCTGTTTTTAATA
Organism: uncultured Flavobacterium sp.; assembly: GCA_964535705.1. Classification (GTDB taxonomy): domain Bacteria; phylum Bacteroidota; class Bacteroidia; order Flavobacteriales; family Flavobacteriaceae; genus Flavobacterium. Next base: position 10,069 of record CAZHVE010000005.1, on the reverse strand, counting down.
CCCCTTTTTTCGTGCCTTATGCATTAGCGATAGCTTTATTCTTGGTGACCCTAGAAGTGGTTTTGGGTGTTATGCTGCTCATTGGTTACCGATCAAAATCTACGATTTGGAGTTTACTCGTTTTGGTGGTAATGTTCACCTTTTTGACCTTTTATTCTGCTTATTTCGACGTGGTGAAAGACTGCGGTTGTTTTGGCGATGCTTTGCATTTAACCCCCTGGCAATCCTTTACCAAAGACATTGTGCTTTTGTTTTTTATAGTAATTCTGTTGTTCAATCAAAAACTAATTAAGCCATTATTCTCGAATACTGTTCAACATATTTTGGCTTTTTCGAGTATCGCTTTGTGCGCTTTTATGGGGTATTGGGTAATTAATCATTTGCCAATAATTGATTTTAGACCTTATAAAATAGGAACAAACATCCAAAAGGGAATGGAAGTTCCAGAGGGAGCACCAAAATCAGTAGTAGAAATGATTTTTATTTACAATGTAAATGGGGTTGATAAGGAATTTGCCGAAAAAGATTTGATGTCAATTCCTGCTGGGGCAACATTTGTGGATAGAAAAGACAAGGTAATAACAGAAGGCTACGTTCCTCCTATCCATGATTTCGCAATGGAAAAAGACGGCTCAGACCACAAAGATGAATTTCTGAAAGAACCAAAATTACTTATGATTGTGGCTTATGATTTGGCTAAATCCAATGAAAGCGGATTGGAAAAATTAGAAAAACTAATTCAAATTGCACTAAAAAAAGGATACAAAGTGATAGGAATGACAGCCTCATCTCCTGAAGAAATTGCTAAAACTAAAAACCAATTTGGTCTTTCTTTCGAGTTCTATTTTTGTGATGGGATAGCTTTAAAAACCATTGAAAGAGCCAATCCAGGTATTGTTATTCTTGAAAAAGGGACAATTAAGCAAAAAGTGCATTACAATGATATTGACAACTTGAATTTATAATCCATATAAGAGTAGTAAATTATGAGTAGTAAAACTGAAAGAAGGAAAAAAAGAAGGAAATTAATTATACTTAGTTGTTTTGCCTTTGTTATTAGTTTCTAATTGCTTAACAGTCTCAACCTAGTTTGAGGCAACCCTAGGTAATGTATTTTACGTTATTGTAGGTTGTACTTTAATGGCGGGATCAAGGGTATACGTAGGCTATACTATCAAAAAAGTATATTTTACTAAGAAAAAAAAATAAGCCATCTTTTTTATATGGATGATCCTTCTGAGGATTCAAAATTAAAATAAGAACTTTATTTGTAACTAAAATTGTTACGCAAAAATATTCAATGAAAAAAATAGTCACATTATTGTTAACTTTAGTAATTATTTCCTGCTCTAAAGCCCAAAAAGCAGAGTTTTCGAATGAAGCTTTATCAGCAAAATTGCTGACTACTGATGGAGGCCAAATCCCTTTCAATACCTTAGTAAAAAAACACAAGGGAAAAACCTTGCTAATCGAGGTCTGGGCATCTTGGTGCGGGGATTGCGTTAAGGCAATGCCAAAAATACATGAATTACAAACTAACAATCCCGATGTTGATTATATGTTTATTTCAATGGACAAAACAGATGTTCAGTGGAAAGAAGGAATTGCAAAATATAATTTAAAAGGGGAGCATTTTATGGCAAAGGACCAAATGAAAGGCGTTTTTGCCAAAGCGATAGATTTAGATTGGATTCCAAGATACATCATTGTTGACAAAACCGGTAAAATAGCCCTGTACAGAGCGATTGAAACTGATTTTGACCAAATAAACACCACCTTAAAAAAATAAAACTAAATTAAAAAAAAATAAAATGAGAAAGAAGATTGTAGCAGGTAATTGGAAAATGAACAAAAATGCAGAACAAACCGAAGATTTATTAAACGAATTAATAGCACAAATCCCAACGGAAACCAACGCACAGGTAATTGTGGCACCTACATTTGTCAACCTATCTTCAACTGTAGATCATTTAGAGTATACATCTATTGGCGTGGCTGCACAAAATATGCACCAAGCAGAAAGTGGTGCTTATACTGGCGAAATCTCGGCTGATATGCTAAAAAGCATCGGTATAAATACCGTGATTCTTGGACATTCAGAGCGCAGGGCCATTTTTCACGAAACCGACGCCTTGATTGCTAATAAAGTGGACACTGCTTTGAAACATGACATGACAGTTATTTTTTGCTTTGGCGAGGAATTGAAAGACCGTCAATCTGCAACTCATTTTAATATTGTTGAAAACCAATTGAGAGACGGATTGTTCCATATAAAAACAAAAGATTGGGAGAATATTATTTTGGCTTATGAGCCGGTTTGGGCAATTGGAACAGGCGAAACTGCCAGTCCTGAACAAGCTCAGGAAATGCATGAATTTATTAGAGAAACTGTTCGCAAAACTTTTGGAGGCGATGTTGCTGAAGATGTTTCGATTCTTTATGGAGGAAGCGTAAAACCGGATAATGCCAAGGAAATTTTCTCTAAACTAGATGTAGACGGAGGTCTAATTGGTGGCGCAGCCCTTAATGCAAAAGATTTTGTGGCGATTGTAAACGCCATTTAAAGAAAAGTGAGGAGTCAATAAAAAGGGATTTGGATGCTTTTCAAATCTCTTTTTTGTTTTATAAAAACTACAATTAGGATTGCTACCTTTGCAAAAAAAAAAAATTCATGTCCAATATATATTTAGGCTTTCATTTTACGGTTGAACCAAAAGATTTAGGTTCTGAAATTCTTATTGCCGAATTGGGTGAACTGCCGTTTGAAAGCTTTATAGATAGTGATTTGGGAATAGTTGCTTATATCCAAAAAGATCTTTGGTCTGAAAACATTTTGGATGATTTATTCATTTTGAATTCTCCAGAATTCACAATTTCATACAAAATCGAAGAAATAGACCAAGTCAATTGGAACGAGGAATGGGAAAAGAATTTTGAACCTATTGATGTCGACGGAAATTGTCATGTTCGTGCTCCTTTTCATCCAAAAACCCATGCTGAGTTTGATATCGTAATCGAACCCAAAATGAGTTTTGGAACAGGGCATCACGAAACCACTCACATGATGATTCAACATTTATTAGAAATGGATGTCAGAGGAATGAAAACCTTAGATATTGGCTGTGGAACAGCTATTTTGGCTATTTTAGCAGAAATGAAAGGAGCTCAACCCATTGACGCTATAGACATTGACAACTGGTGTTACTTGAATTCCATAGAAAATGCTGAACGCAATAATTGCAGACATATTAAGGTTTATGAAGGGGAGGCAGCCTTATTGAAAGACAAAAAATACGACTTGGTTATTGCTAATATCAACAGAAATATCTTGTTGAACGATATGCAAAGTTATGTAGATTGCTTAAATCCAAAAGGAACCCTATTATTGAGCGGATTTTACGAAGAAGACATTCCAATTATTGATGCGTCATGTGTCGAAAAAGGATTAACTTATGTGAAAAAGTTGCAAAAAAACAATTGGGTGTCTCTGAAATACGTAAATTAGTATTTTGAAATCATTTCAAACAAACGATACTTTTAAACATCAAATCAAGAACCAACTATTTTTATTTAAACCTACAATTATCTAAAAATGAGTACGAAAGAAAAAATAAGAGAAAAAATAAGTTTAAAAGAAGCTACCACTATAAACAATGAAATTATAGTGTACAATGACGATGTTAACACTTTTGACCATGTTATCGAAACCTTAATTCGAGTTTGCGACCATACGCCTGAACAAGCCGAACAATGCTCTCTAATTGTACATTATAACGGAAAATGCACTGTGAAAACAGGCGTTTTAGAAAAACTAAAACCACAATGTACCCAATTATTAGAGGCGGGATTAAGTGCTGAAATAGTGTAAAAAAATTAAATCTTCCAGTCTTCAAAAGGATGGAAGATTTTAGTTTTTAGAAATACCTTTAAAATTAGTGTGGCAACTTATCTCTAAAAACCCCATACAAAAAAGTTCCAAAAAGCGCTCCAACTAATACCAAAATTACAGGCAAAAATCCTGCACCAAGTAAAATGAATATGGGGCCCGGGCAAGATCCTACCAATGCCCAACCCAATCCAAAGAATATTCCGCCCACCCAAAAACGAGTAGAACCGGGTTCTTTGTCTTGAATCTCTATTGGCAAGCCATCAATATCTTTTACGTTATTTCTCTTTATGATTTGGATTCCAATACTCCCCGTAATAACGGCAACCATAATAATTCCGTACATGTGAAAGGATTGAAACTGGAACATTTCATAAATTCTATACCAAGAAATAGCTTCGGATTTGGTCAAAACAATTCCGAATACGAATCCAACTAATATAAATTTTAAAGTCTTCATAATTAGAAAAGTAAGGGTAAAATAAAATGAGACATTATCAAGCCACCTATAAAAAATCCGATTACAGCTTTCAATGATTGAATTTGAAAGTTGCTCAATCCAGAAATGGCGTGTCCAGAAGTACATCCGCTAGCGTAACGTGTTCCGAAACCTATTAGAATTCCGCCTATCAGCAGAATAAAAATCATTTTAGGTGATTCAAAAATAGCGTTCCCGAATAAAGCATCAGGCAACAATTTTCCGTTTGGAGCTTCAATACCCAATTGTTCCAATTGTGCAATGGTTTTTGGATTGATGGTAACATTTGATGTATCGCTCATAAAACGATTAGCCACAAAACCACCCAACATGGCTCCTAAAACCACGAATAAATTCCATCGTTGTGCTTTCCAATCAAAATCAAAAAAAGACATCCTTTTTCCTATTCCAGTCATGGAACATAAAGTGCTTAAATTAGACGACATCCCGAAAACTTTGCCAAAATAAATCAGACAAAGCATGACCATACCTATCAAAAATCCCGAAATATACCAAGTCCAGGTTTGAAAAATAATATCCATAACTTTCTTTTTATTGGGCTAAAATAATAATTCTTATTTTAAAAAATTGAAATTATTAAAGTATAATTATTGTTTATGGCAGCAATACCTACTAAATTTGTTTTTTAAATCCTGTTACGGATTTAAGAAGTAGAATTTGAACCAAGAAAAAAAATTGATTCAAAAAAAAACTAAATCAAATAAAATCATGAAAAAAATAATGCCTTTTATTAGTTTGCTAATTCTATTTATATCATGTATTAGCCCACAGTCTACCATAAAAAATATGGATGACAATGCTCCTATTCCTCGCTTGGAAAGCAACAATACATTCATTATTACCCAATACAGCAAGGACAAAAGATATGGTTATGAAAAACAGTATCCTATCAACATTTTTTATTCCAACACAAAAAACGAAACCATTAACCAGCAGCGTTATCTGAATGCTTTGGCAGGACCAAAAGGAGAAAAAATCACCTACACTAAATTAGAAAGTTGCTGTCCGTTTCCAACAAAGAGAAGCGAGATGGGAGCAGGGTTTTTAGATGTTTATGAACTAAAATGGGATGGGCAAGGAAGTCCCATTATACTATATTTGAATATTTACGAAAAAGGAATATTGATGGTTCCAGTTGGGCTCACTTTGAAGAAAAATTAATCGTAAATCCTAAATCGTAAATCACATATCCTGACTATCTTTGCCCTTTCAAAAATCACCTTATGAATCTACACCATATACCACAAATAAAACATACCGACAGTGGCAACTTCTTTCTTTTGGCCGGACCTTGCGCCATTGAAGGCGAAGAAATGGCAATGCGAATTGCCGAAAAACTAATTGGAATTACCGATAAATTAGAAATTCCTTTCGTTTTCAAAGGTTCCTTCAAGAAGGCCAACCGTTCCAGAATTGATAGTTTTTCAGGAATTGGTGACGAAAAAGCATTACAAATTCTTCGCAAAGTTTCGGAGACTTTTGGTGTTCCTACCGTAACCGATATTCACACCAATGAAGATGCAATAATGGCAGCTCAATATGTTGATGTATTACAAATCCCCGCTTTCTTGGTTCGCCAAACCGATTTGCTTGTGGCTGCAGCCAATACCGGAAAAGTGGTGAATTTGAAAAAAGGACAATTCATGAGTCCAGAAAGCATGAAACACGCCGTGCAAAAGGTATTAGATTGCCACAATCACAATGTTATGGTAACCGATCGAGGAACAATGTTTGGCTACCAAGACATGATTGTTGATTTCCGAGGAATTCCCACTATGCAACAGTATGCCACTACGGTTCTCGATGTTACCCATTCCCTGCAACAACCCAATCAAACTGCTGGAGTAACTGGCGGAAGACCTGACATGATTGAAACTATTGCCAAAGCTGGAATTGCAGTAGGAGTAGATGGTCTTTTTATCGAAACCCATTTTGATCCTGCAAATGCTAAAAGTGATGGTGCCAACATGTTGCATTTGGATTATTTTGAAGGGCTAATGAATAAATTAGTAGCCATTCGAAAAACAATCAATAATTTTTAATATCCAAATGAAAAATATACTCTTATTTGTTGCAATGACTATGGTTTTTGCTAATGGATTTTCACAAGAATCAAACTCAATTCCTTCAAAATACACCGATCACAACAAAGGGAAATTTTACATTTTTTGGGGTGGTAATCGAGGTTATTTTTCAGATTCAGATATTCATTTTAAAGGTGCAGACTACGATTTTACGCTTTATGATGTTAGTGCTCAAGACAAACCTAAAGGATGGACAATAGATTATATAAATCCCACTAGAATGACTATTCCTCAAACTAATTTTAGAATAGGTTATTTTATAGCTAACCATTATAACATTTCACTTGGTGTTGACCACATGAAATATGTAATGGTACAAAATCAATCGGCAAGAATTTTAGGAATTTATTCTGAAGATTATAACTCATCTGTAATAAATAATGGCATTGTAGATTTAACTGACGAAAGTTTTTTAACCTTTGAGCATACCGATGGTTTAAACTATGTCAATACAGAAATTTGCAGAGTAGATGATTTATCAAAATTTATTGGACTACCCAATACCGATAAATTTCAAATTAACATAACTGAAGGCGTTGGAGTTGGAATTTTGTTTCCTAGAACCGATGCAACTTTACTGGGCAAGGAAAGGCATGACGAATTTCACGTTTCAGGCTACGGATTATCAGCAAAAGCAGGTTTGAATTTTACCTTTTACAAATACTTTTTTATTCAAACCGAATTAAAAGGAGGTTATATTAATATGCCAGATATAAGAACTACTAATGATATAGTAGATACCGCATCACAAAAATTTTTCTTTGCAGAAACTGTTATTGCACTCGGAGGAATTTTTAAACTATAAGCCGTTTTTTGCATTTATTTCCCATCTACATAATCTTGTAAATAGCTAAACCTTGGAGTGAGTTTTCCTTTTTCGGTCATTTTAGCGCGTTGCAAAATTCCGTCTTTGTCTTCATTGAAAAAAGCAGGAATCACGTGTTCCATAAACATTTCGCCAAAACCTTCGCTGGCATCTTTTGGTAATTCGCTAGGCAAATTATCTACTGCCATTACCACAATTGCTGCTGGATGAAAAATGTCTACCTCTTTATTTTCGCTAGGCAAATAACCGTAAAAAGGCTCGTCAATAGATGACGATCTCAGAGTACAAGAGATAGATCCATCTACATCGCAGGAGATATCGGCAACGATTTTTATTTTACAATCGTTGGCCTGAAGCATTTCTCGGGTTAGAATTTTTGGGGCTTCATTGGCATGAAAATGTGCAGTAATATATATATCTGAAACTTTAGTGAACCGTTCAAAGTCAGAAACATAATCCTTTGGATGATCAAAAAAATCGTTAAAATCCAATACGTTACCATCTATTCTCTTGTTGTATTCCAACACGTCAATCAGAGTGTAGACTGGTTGTGTGTAGTTTTTTTTCAAATAATTCTCGACTGAAACTTCAGATATTTTGATAGCATCGAGCACTTCTTTTACACCACTTCCTACTTTTCCGGTTCCAGTTACTACAAATTTCAAAGGAGGTAAAACCAACCGTTTCAAGTGAGCAATTAAAGCTTCTTTTCCCGAAAGCGATGCTGCTTTGGGCAATTTAAATAATTCAAATTTGATTCCGAACGCTCGAATAGCATTATATGCACCTACAATTCCTGCATACTTCCCAAAACCAATTAACCTATGATTATGCGCATCGACCAAAGTTTCATGGTCATAAAAATCAATATTTTTATCTAATAAAGCCCGCAATAATTGTCTGTTATAGGGTTGTTTTTTGAGCGTGTGCGAAAAAAAGAAATAGGACTTATTTGGAATTAATGCATCAATAGGAACTTCTTTAACACCAAAAAAAATAGCACAATCACTAATGTCATTTTCGACTTTAAAATTTAAATCCTGATACTCTTGATTTGAATACACCCTAACATCTGAACTTTCTACTTTTATTTCAACATCAGGATAAAGTTGTTTTAATCTTGACAATGAATCAGGCGAAAATACAACTCTCCGGTCAGGAGGATTTTTCCTTTCTTTTATAATTCCAAATTTCATTTTCTATAGTGTCTTTATTTAACCTTATTATGTGCTTTCATCATAAATATACCCATTTTATTTGATAGTAAATTCCTTTTAGTTAAATTAGACATAGATTAAAAAATACTAAACGCTTGAATCTAATCAGGATACTTACATTCCCTACTATTAAACAAAAAAAGTGTTGTGATTTTTAAAAAAAATAACAAACCAAAAGAGTTTGATTCTATATATTTGCCATTCTATTCCAATAAAAATGAATTATATCAAACGCACAAATATACTACAATTACTCCTCTTGATTTTAGTTTTAAGTTCCTGTACAAAACAGCATAAAGCGGAACTCAGCGATGCCGAACTTCCAAAAGATGTTTTACCTAAAATGAGACCTTTAATTCATGAAGTTCCAATACTTACAGCAGAATACATAACTTCAAAAAAAAGAGCTATTGAATCCTTTTACAATAAAAATTGGCCAAACCATAGTTTAAATGGCAGCTTTCTTGTGGCAAAAAATGGACAAATCCTCTTTGAAAAATACGAGGGGTATTCCAATTTTAAAGATAATACCTTAATTACTGCCGACACCCCACTCCACCTTGCGTCAGTTAGTAAAATGATTACTGCAACCGCAGTTTTAAAATTGGTAAATGCCAGAAAAATAGATTTAGACCAAAAAGTAAATACCATTTTAAAGGAGTTTCCTTACCCCAAAGTAACGGTTCGAATGTTATTGAATCATAGAAGCGGAATGCGAAATTATTCTTATTTTACTGATAAAAAGGAGATTTGGGACAGACATAACATAATTACGAATCAGGAACTTTTAAATCTGATGGTAACAAAAAAAATAGACTTGGAATCAAAAAGCGGTACCCGATTTGCGTATTGTAATACCAATTATGCCATGCTCGCTTTGATTATCGAAAAAATAACCAGCTTGTCTTATAAAATGGCCATGAAGCAAATCATTTTTGAGCCCCTTGGAATGAAAAATACTTTTGTCATGGATTATGACAACGACCGAAAAAAGGTAGCACCATCCTATAAAGGTAATAGAGTTGAAATAGGAATGGACTATTTAGACGCTATTTGTGGGGATAAAAACATCTATTCCACACCACGGGATTTATTAAAATTAGACCGAGCAAGAAGTGCCTCCACATTTTTAGAACCGGAATTACTCCGGCAAGTCTATACGGGATACAGCAACGAGTATAAGGGCAAAAGAAATTATGGGCTTGGGATACGAATGACGGAACTAGATCCAGGGGTAACTTTATATTATCACAATGGGTGGTGGCATGGTAGCAATACATCTTATGTCACTTTAAGAAAGGAAAACGTTACTATAATTGCCCTATCCAATAAGTATTCAAAAAATCCCTATAATGTTCGAAAATTGTCGGCTTTGTTTGGAGACTATCCTTTTCACTTGAACAGTGATGAAGAATAGATTAAGCCAATTAAACTCATGTAAAAAAGACTATATTTGCCAATTCAATTTTGGAATGATTTTTGACAATTGAGTATTAAATAAATGGGGTCGACTGGTTTTGACAGCAAGTCGAATTGAAAAGTAAGCACGTCGAGAAC